>NZ_JAUBOZ010000034.1:0-72274 GCF_036700475.1 Microcoleus sp. T2B6
TTCAGATGTCGTCCGTCAATTATTAAGCTAGTCCCCACATTGCTGATACAAGTCAACCAATTGTTCATCCCGTGGTCTATCATCAAGGCTTTGGATCGATCTACATCTACTTGGACATCTTTCGATTTGTAAATCAACTCTAAATAGAAGGAACCGTTTCGAGGTAGAATCCTATATTCTCTGATTGCTTTGTAGTCGAGATTGGTAGGCATAGGGAGATAGAAAGCATCCAGTCCGAACCAAGTTTTAACTTTGCTGCCCAATGGGAATCTCAGTAGTCCATCCTTAAGTCGGACGGAGCGACTTGTATAAGTCACTAAAGCTAGACCGCCTTGTCGATAATTTGGCAATCTAGGTCTTTGGGTTACAGTGCCTTTACCAATTCCTTTCAGTAGTCCAATGTAGGATTTAAAAGACTCAGCGACGGTAGTTAAAATCTGTTGCGCGGTATCGGAATAAAATGCTTTGTAATGCAAGTTTTGATTTTCTGTACCCAGCACTTTGTGCAAAAGAGCCCTACTCGGTATTTTGCCTGTTTTAAAGTACATTTGACGAGCATAATATATACCGCAGTTCGTCAACTTCGACGACTCGCTGCAAAGGAATTCTAGAATTGCTTTTAAGTCTTTAGTTGGGCTGATTAAATTCTGTTGACATCCAAACATATTCTCTTTCCTCCTTGTTACAGTATACTAGCATAATAGGATTTCCTTATGTCAACAATCAACAAGATAATTCTGTTTGTATTCACGATTTGACCCGGGAAGTAGATCGAGCTACTTTCCGGGTCAAATCTGTCGTAGCGTATCTTCTGCTATGAAGGAATTAATTGAGCACAAAGATATTAGGCGACTGTCGTCGCTGCCGCTTTCCTCCCCATGTCTAAAGCCAGGGGCTTCTGGCTCGTTTTTTGGTGAATGGTACGGATGGAAAGATGTTTAGCGCGATCGCGTAACTCTGAAAGTAGGGCATCACAGAAATCTATAGCTACTACCGAAAAGCCTAATTGCGCTAAAGGAATAGATTGAAATCCTGAGCCTGCACCTAAATCAATGGCTAATCCTCGCGGTGCGGAGTCGATCCCCAATTGACAAAAAAGAGCGTGATTTCGTTCGATCGCTGCTTCAGGGTTTCCTGACATCCAACTGTAAACGGCAGCAAGTTGCTGGTTATAGTGGTCTTGTGCTGTGTTCATTATTATGCTAATTTCGATGACTCGTTGAAAAGGAGCAAAATCATTCAATCCGATGGAAGCTCAACCACCACTGCCACCTTTTACGCGGGAAACTGCTAAAACTAAAGTTCAAATCGCAGAAGATGACTGGAATAGTCGCGAACTAAAACGAGTAGCTTTAACTTATGCCGAAGATTCACCGTGGCGTAACCCTGTCTAATTTTTCAGTGGAAGGTAACAAATCAAGGCTTTATTAAAAGGCAAATGGGCAAAAGAACTAGACTACTGTTTGAAAAAAGAACTGGGAGTTTTACCGATAATCGAATTTCTGTGCGCTTTGAATAGCAGTGGTAGGATGGTCAGACTGCGGATTTGTTCCTTGAAATAATCTCAGAATATCGAAGAAAAAGGGAAGAGGGAAGAAGAGAAATCCTCCCACTCTCTCAGTCTCTAGGCTTGCTTTCGATAGCGAGCGGATCGCACTTGTATATCATTGATATCTAACCGGATTTGATATAATTCATGTTTGGCGATCGCTTTTAATAACTTTTGTAATTCGCAGTTCAAATTTCCCTATTTGTTGATAATAGCCAAGGTAACAATTCCTGGTTAAAATTTGTCGTAAACTGAGGCTTAGGTGAAAAGTTACTATTGATTATTATGCAAAAGTATAACTTAAAAAAGTTGCAACATGGTTCAGACATTCGCGGTATCGCCATTGAAGGCGTTCCAGACGAACAGGTTAACCGATGCAACCGGAAACGATATGACTTACAGATGTTACTAAAAGTTTGAGCATACATGAACAATTTTTAGAGGAGGGACACTATTGCTCAAATACTGTGCTTGCTGCGTAAGTCCTGAATATTGCTATTTCCTTGCCGCAGCATTGGATCTGGGGTCTAAAGCGTCTCGCAGCCCGTCGCCCAAAAGGTTGAAACCCAGAACAGTCAACGTAATGAGCAAACCGGGAAACAAAATAGTCCAAGGAGACGAAAGAGCGTATCCGCCCTTAAAAGCATCAGAAAGCATCGTCCCCAACTCAGGAACCGGCGGCTGTGCGCCCAAACCCAAAAAACCCAAACCGGCAGCTTCTAGTGTCGCCGTACCAGTCGAAAGAGTTGCTTGTACAACTAGAGGCGCGAGACTTCCCGGCAAAATGTGGCGAAAAATAATCCGTAAGTCGCTGGCGCCCAAGGCCTTGACAGCCAAAACAAATTCTTGTTCCCGCAGAGACAGCACCATACTGCGAGTTAAGCGGATGTAAATCGGAATTTGCACGAGGCTGACGGCGATAATTACGCTTTGCAGGCTCGGCCCGGTGACGGTAACAACGCCGATCGCCAGTAAAATCGAAGGAAAAGCTAGCAAAATATCCGCCAAAGTGCCGATCGCAATTTCCAGCAACCCCCGAAAATACCCGGCCACCAGCCCCAAAAGCGTTCCCACAATTAAACCCGCACCCACAGAAACCAGGCTAACAAGTAAAGATATCCCCAATCCGTGCCACACCCGCACCAACAAATCTCGCCCCAAACTGTCGGTACCAAACCAATGTTTAGCGCTAGGAGCCACTAAGCGCGACAAATAATCTCGATCGACCGCCGAATCGTAAGGGGAAAGTAGGGGGGCCAACAGTGCCGCGATCGTCAGCGCTACAGTCAAAATTAAGCCGATTTTCCCCGAAGTCGATCGCCAAAATCGTTGAAAAGCTGCTTGTGGAAATACTAAGTTGTTATTCAATCTTCGATTTTCCATCTTTTGCTGTAACCAAAAAAACTGAGGACTTGGGCAACTATTAGGATAAATTAACGATCGCGATCGCAGAAATACGTTAACAGGACTTGCTCCAGGGAAACCAAAAACTCGGTGCGTGGATTACCGTCAATATCCCATTGCATTTTTCGGCCCAAATGTCCAGTGCCTGAGCTCTTCCTTAAAGACCCTTTAAGATATAGAGAACAAGATAAATTTAAAAGCACAATGACATCAACCTTACTCAAAACCTCAGCTCGATCGCCCCTCAACGCCCCAACAATCCGCCATTTCCCCAACGGCCTCACCGTTATAGCCGAACACTTGCCGGTCGATGCTGTTAACCTCAGCGTGTGGCTCAATTTAGGCTCAGCCGTCGAACCAGACGACATTAACGGCATGGCTCACTTTTTAGAACACATGATTTTTAAGGGAACTCCGAGCATTCCTAGTGGCGAATTTGAGCGCGCGATCGAGCAACGCGGCGCTGTCACCAATGCTGCCACCAGCCAAGATTACACTAACTATTACATCACCACAGCTCCTAAAGATTTTGCCGAACTAGCCCCGCTGCAAGTTGATGTGTTGCTGAATGCCAGCATTCCCGACGACGCCTTCGATCGCGAACGGCTGGTAGTCTTAGAAGAAATTAGACGATCGGAAGACAATCCCCGCCGCCGCACCTATCAGCGATCGATGGAATTAGCGTTTGAAGTCCTGCCCTACAAGCGACCGGTACTCGGCCCGACTGCGGTAATCGAACAGTTGACAGCGCAACAAATGCGGGATTTCCACAGCAGCCGATATCACCCAGGAGCTATGACAGCCGTAGCTGTCGGCAATTTGCCAGTCGAGCAACTAATAGAAATTGTCGCAGACAGTTTTGCTGCAAAAAGTACAGCACAAAACAACAAAATAAATGTGCCGGCTGTCGGCAACTTTCACCCTGAGCCCCAAATCCTGAACTACGGCGAAGAATCGCCGTTTACAGAAACAGTCCGCCGCGAATTTGTAGACTCTGCCCTTCAGCAAGCCCGACTGATCGTGATGTGGCGAGTGCCAGGTTTCATGGAAATGTCCGAAACTTATGCCCTGGACGTTTTGGCGACAATATTGGGTCACGGCCGCACAACTCGCTTGGTTCAGGATTTGCGCGAGGAAAAAGGGCTAGTCTCGTCAATTTCGGTCAGCAACATGACTCAGCGACTTGGCGGTGTATTCTCAATTTCCGCTCAACTACCCACAGAAAACTTGGCAGCAGTGGAAGCAGCCATCGTCCAACACATCCGCACTCTCCAAACCGAACTGGTAACAGATGCCGAAATTTCCCGCATCCGCACTCAAGTAGCAAATCGGTTTATCTTTGGTAACGAAACTCCGAGCGATCGAGCAAGTTTGTACGGTTACTATCAGTCGATGGTAGGAGATATCGCTCCCGCCCTCAACTATTCCGCCTGCATCCAAGCTCAGACTGCCGAGGATCTCCGAGAAGCCGCTGTCAAATATCTGTCTCCCGACGCAATGGGTGTTGTGGTAATTCGCCCCGACGAAGCATAAATCGGACATCGCCTCAACAGGGCAATTCTGCCATCCCTCTGCTTTTGAGGAATCCAACGGCATTCGGAATTCGGTAGAAACAATGTCAACGCGCACCAGGGATTTTTAGTCAATAGTGCGTGAAATTCGATCGGCCCGCGCCTTGAAGGTTTTGTATCAAATAATGAATATGAAGCCTTTAAGGTACGTGCGATCGGTAAAATTACCGTAATTTTATGAGACGATAAACTGGGAATTATTGACGAGCCAGCAATTTAGTCTAGGGAAACCAGATTTATCGGCGATCGTAATTCTCAAATCTAAAATCTAAAATCTAAAATCGATTGAGCGGCAAAATTACCGTAATTTTATGAGACGATAAACAGGGTATTATTGACAATCGAGCAATTTGGTATGGGGCCACCGGATTTATCTGCGGTCGTAATTCTAAAATCTAAATTCTAAAATCTAAAATCTAAAATCGATTGACAGGGGCACGCAAGCATGAAATTACAAAACTTTCTCAACTCAAACATTAGGTACGATGCCAAAGCAATTGCTGCAGACGACGAACTCAGTAGCCAAATTCAAAGCCGCCTCATTGACCTGGGTTTACTGAAGCCTCCCGTAGACGGGGAATTTGGCCCTCTCTCTACTGCTGCACTCCACCGATTTCAAACTCTGATGAAGTGCGGCGAACCGGGTTTTTTGGGAGCAGTCACAGCCAAAAAGCTGATCGAAACCAAACCAGAGGACATTCCCACACAGCCCCTGATCCTGAAAACGCTCAGAGACACCATTTTTAAATCAAAACCGGTCGCGTCTTCTCAACTTCAGGACTCAGAAAAACAAGTAATACCAGCCGGAAAAGAGTTGGAGATCCTGGCTTTTGCTCCGGCTCGCGGTCACATCCGAGTTGCTCTCCGCAACGAGTCTTTCAAAGGTTCAGGGGTTTGGTATGTTTTCGGAGGACACGCTCAAATTACTCAAGACAGCATTCTGCTTTTTCCGAAACCGAATCCCCCAACTGTCAGGCTGGGCATTCCTTATCTATCGCAACTGGATAACTTGAATAATCCTACAGGTTCTTGCAATGTAACTTCATTAGCGATGTGTATGGAGTTTTTGAAGGTGCCACGGCGCAAACAAACCGGTCAATATGAAGACGAACTTTACGAATATGCGATCGCCAAAGGTTACAGTCGCTGGGACCCCTACGATTTAGCAAAGATTGTTAGAGATTACGGCGCTCAAGATTTCTTTACCGAGAATGCAACTATTGATGACGTTCAAGATTGGCTAGCCAGCGGAAATCCCGCTGTCATCCACGGATACTTCACGTCTTTCGGTCATATTATAGTTGCATCAGGCTACGACAGCGAGGGATTCTTCGTCCACGATCCCTATGGCGAGTGGTTCCGAACTGGCTACGATACAAGTGTCAGCGGTGCTTACTTGCACTATACTTACCGCTTAATCCGCAGCCTCTGTATACCTGACGGAAATTTTTGGGTTCATTTTATCTCGAAGTAATTGGGAATTGGGAATTGGGAATTGGGAATGGGAAATTGGCCTTGTTACTACTGACTAATGATACTAAATCCGGGTTCATTAACTTCTTTATCACTAAGCGGTTGAAACCGCTACCAACGCGATCGCACAAACGAAGTTCCTCTCTAAGAGACTAAGAGATAAAGCGAGTATTTAACCCGGATTTGATATAACAACAGTCAACAGTCAACAGTCAACAGTCAACTAACTATTAATTTTCATGCTCAAATCCAGCCAAGTCGATCGCGTAATCGGAGCACTGGTAGAAATATAGTCAACTCCGGTTTCGGCTACACTTCTAATTGTTTCTAAAGTAACATTGCCGGAAGCTTCAATTTTTACCCGATCGCTCTTTTCGCGAATTATTCCCACAGCCTGTCGCATCAAATCCAAGGACATATTATCTAACATGATAATATCGGCTTTGTGCTGCAAAGCTGTTTCTACTTCAGCGAGAGTTTCGGTTTCGACTTCGATCGTCAGCGGATAGGGGATAGAATTGCGAATTAGGGCGATCGCCTCTGCAATTCCCCCAGCCGCCGCAATGTGATTATCTTTAATCATCACCGCGTCATCTAATCCCATCCGGTGATTGCAAGCACCGCCGACTTGAGTTGCGTATTTTTCCAACAATCTCAATCCCGGCGTTGTCTTGCGCGTATCCACTAATTGCACGGGCAAATCGGCAATTTTGTCAACATATTTCTGAGTTAAAGTAGCGATGCCGCTCAAACGCATTGCCAAGTTTAATGCTACTCTTTCTGCGGTTAGCAGCGCATCGAAATTGCCAGAAATCTCGGCAATTACTTCTCCTTTCTCGCACAGTTTTCCTTCTGGTACTTGGGGGATGAAACTGAGGCTGCTGTCTAAAAGTTTAAATGTGCGATCGGCAATTGGCAATCCCGCAATGACTCCAGCTTCTTTGACAATCCATTTAGCAGTACCCTGGATGCTGTTTGCGGGAAATAAAGCCGATGTTGTGCGATCGCCCCTACCGATATCTTCTAGTAGCCAGTTGTGCAATAGGGAGTCTAAAACTATCCAAGGCGGTAATATTGCTGTCATGTTTTTGTTGGTTGTTATATCAAGATGATATCTACTAGGAACAATAGTCGATCGGGTAATTTTAGGCAAGTTGCAGAATGATGATGGTGTGTGCGATCTGGGGCGATTCCCTTCGGGATAGCTTCGCTTCACGGGATTTGGGACGCGGGGGCGATCGCACTACATAATGGGCTATTCTGTGGCTGACATTGGGTTTTGGTGGTTTAATGGAGTAGATGGGCGATCGCGAGCAGAAACCATGATACAGCCAGTCATTTTTAAAGGAGAGTAAAAAATGATGATAGAAACCGCCATCTTAAAAAATCTCGAAAAATTGCCTGAATCTGTCAAACAAGCAGTCCTTGACTATATAGAATTTCTGGTAAACCGATACGCGGAAGAAGTTCCTAAAACGGAAAAAGCTGCCAAGCGAGGCGGACTTGGAATTTGGAAAGGTAAAATCTGGATGTCTGATGATTTTGATGAACCTCTCGAAGATTTAAAGGATTATATGTAAAGTGGTGCTTAAGCCATTGTTGCGGCGGTTAATATGGCGACATCTACGCATTCTTTAGTAGCTGTCGCGAGTATCCCGTTGACAACCTTGGGTATTGGTGCTTCAATGAATAGATGCGTTTGCTATAAAATCTCAACTTACCAGAGAAAACATGGGTATCAAACAGAAAGCGGACGACGCCAGAAAGAAGGCATATCAGAAAGTCATTGCCACCAAACTTCTTGATGGGATTGAGCAGCTATCTGACAGACCTTCGTCAAAAAGACGATGGATTTGGGAACTACTGCAAAATGCCAAGGATGTCGCCAATGAGCAAGTCAGAGTTGAAATCCTGTTGACGAAAGACTATGTTGAGTTCAGACACAATGGAAAGCCTTTCTCAATTGAAAATATTACTTACTTAATTGAGCAGGTTTCTAGCAAAGAGCGAACTACCGAAGTAAATGAATTACCCAAAACAACTGGCAAATTTGGAACGGGTTTCATGACGACTCACTTGCTCTCACGGCAAGTTGAAGTTAGCAGTATTTTACAAAATATAGAAGATGAGTCTTTGAGCTACAAGCGTTTCAATGTCCTTTTAGACAGAAGCGCAACAAACTTGGATGAAATGATTCAAAAGGTAGATGATGCTTTCTCCATCTTTGAGGAAATTGATAACGATAGCGTCTATCCACCACTCGCAAACTACCAACAGAATCAAAACTGTGATACGTCATTTCGCTATGTCTTGGATAATGCTGGCCTTAAAGTAGCTGAAGCAGGCATTCAGGATTTGCAGAATGCGATCGCTTATGCACTTGCTTTCATACCTACTATTCAATCTGTTACAGTTACCGATGATACTAAGGAGTCAATATACTCTTATCAAACAATCAATCGTCATCAGATTGGCCAAATCTCAATTGTAACTATTGAGAGAAATAGCACTGAGTCTCCATGCGAGACGCAAACCATAGCTTGCTTATCCAATGATAATCAAACTATTACCATTGCTGTTCAAGTTGAAGTTTTAGGAGATGACCGTTACTCAATCAAGGAAATCACTAACGAAATTCCCATTCTTTTTTGTGAATTTCCGCTCATTGGCTCAGAGAGCTTTCCGTATCCTGTTGTGATTAACAGCCATCTGTTTAATCCCACTGAACCCAGAGATAGCATATTATTGAACCCTGAAAATGAGCAGAAGACACCCCTAAACAAAGCGATTATTGAAGAAGCGACATTGCTTTATGGGGACTTGCTGAATCAAGTTACATTAGATTGGCAAAATGTCCATTTGTTGGGAAAACTGAAAAGGGAAGCCAAAATACCAGACAACATTGATATCAATTGGTACAAAGAAAAGATTGCCAATCAAATTGTGGCAAAGCTTAGCGCTGCTCCAGTGGTAGACACAGTTTCAGGTAACAGAATATGCCTAAGTCAAGCCCTGATTTTAGACTACAACTTAAAGCAGGACGTACAACAATTTGCAGACTTGGCTTCTTCACTCCACGCTAATCGTTTACCTAAACCAGATCATGTCCTTGATTGGCATGACATTCTTAAGTCTGATTTTGGCCAGAAGTTTTCGGATGAAATTAGATATACCCTAGAGCAATTGCTGCAAGATATTGCTGCGGAACAAACACTCGATCAACTTGCAATAAGCCTCTCTAAAACTGCTTCAGATACTTTAGAATGGATTAATCAGGTAATTCCGTTCACCAGCCAAAGTCAGGAAAATTTATTAGAGCAATATAATGTTATTCCAAATCAGTATAATCAATTCAAGAAAAAGCAAGAACTGTACAGGGATATAGCAATCCCAGAAGCTTTAAAGGACGTTCTTAAAATTTTGAGCTTAGACTGGAGAGCAGCTCTTGCTCACAAAAAACTTACCTGTCAGCTCTCAAACAGTCGCGATATTGATATAGCAGTTGATAACATTGATAAACTTATCAGAATCAAGGGGCATTTATCTTTAAGGAAAGCAGTTTACACTATTGTCAGTTGCTTTCCTAGTGATGCGGAGTTTGAACAAAATACTAAACTTGTTTCAAAAAGAGATGCCATCTGGGATTTTGCACGAGATATAGATAGTTGTTGTGTACCAAATAAGATTCATCTGGAATCATGGATACCTTCACTTTGGCAAGAAGCAGATTTGTGGCTGATGCAAACTTTAGTTGACGATATTGAAAAGCTCAAAAATGTTCAAAATTTGAGCAAACAGCTCAACGTTACTCCAAAAGATGCTATTTCTTGGCTCGATCGCTTTATTGCCTTCCTAAAACAAGAAGAACAATCGAAGCTATACAGTAAGAAGGTGATTTTTCCCAACCAAGAAGGGATATTCAAAGAAGTGGAACAACTCTATATTGACAACAAAATTCCCGATGAATTAAAGGATGTCTTGGAAGATTTAGGTTGTGGTTGTAGAGGAAAGCTTTTGGACTTAGCGATTAGAGGGTTTGAGAATCATCGTAATCAGTTGACTGTCAAAGACGTTTCAGATGATATTCAAAAGCGCCTTCAAGATGCAAAAAATGATAAGGATGATTTAGCGAAGTATTGGAGTTTTAGTGTCGCCATCTATAAGCTCATTAGCTATTTTCGAGATTCCGAACCCAAGGACTCAAATAAACTAGCTATTTGGGCGTTTGCCGATCGGTTCTACCCTGGCGAAATTCCATCCCAGAAATCCCTGCCTAACCTACAAGACTTTTCATGGAATGCCTGTAATAAATGGATACTAAACTGTATAGCCAAGGCTATCCATAATTGTGAAAACCTAGAAGGTTTTGTAAAATATTTTAACTCAGATCGGAATGCAGCCATTGAATGGCTAGACAACTTTAGCTATTTTGCAGCAGAACAGGATGATAAAATCCTTAATTTGTATGCAATTCTACCCAATCAATCTGGTCAGTTTAGGCACAAAAAAGATATGAAGAAAGATGAGGATCTTCCTGAAGAATTGAAAATGATCCTTGAGCTTCTTACTTCTGATTACTGGAATGATTTCCTGCTCGATCGAAGTTTAAAAAGAGTTGAACAGTTATTTGAGAAAGAAAAAACAAAAACTATTCAAGACATTGCTACAGAAATTGACCAAGCCATAAAAGAGTGGGAACACAATCATAAAACAAGTGATATAAAGTTTACCCAAGTAATCACTGCAATGATTGAATGGTCTAACACTCAACGAGATGATAAAAAAATAGAAAAACTCTTTAGTTATTTTTATGCCAATAAAGCACAACTATTGCTGAAGACATTAGATGACAACGAGGTAAGTAGTGGAATTTTCACGATTCTTAATCATCGGGACAAACTATCAGTTTTAACCGAGTTGGCAGAAAATTCTGAGATATCAGAACAAGATTTGCAAGACTTTGCTCAAAATCGAGCCAAATACAAAGAACTGAAAGAATTGAGAGAACAGATTTCTGAGCAGGAATTTCAAGCTTTTAATCTTTTGAAAAAAGAATTTTCTTTACAAGAGATCGGTGAATTGGTAGACAATAAGGAGAACCAAGATATCGCAGCTATTGGTTGGGAAGGGGAAGAGTTTCTGTACCATAAACTGGTTGAGAAATTTGGTGAAAGTCGTGTTAACTGGCTCAATAAAAATTCTGAAAGTTTCAGTCCCTATGACTTTTCTGTTAGCGATAACGAGGGGAAAGAATATCTGTATATTGACGCAAAAACAACTTCAACTGAAGAGTCTAGAGCCGATAGGATTCCTTTTTATGTCGGTAACTCCGAGTGGAATTTTTCTGAAAACGAGGATCACTATTATTTAGCTAGGGTATTTAGGATTCGGACTGAAACACCAAGAGTTAAGTTTCTTAAACTTGTCCGATTACTAGATGGTTGATGATGGAAGTAGCCTAGCAAATTGGGTATATATTCGATCCCCGATAACTCAACCGTTTAGCTATAACTTAAATTTCAGCGACCGCCCACTATTGACTTCTAAAATTCAGGGCGATCACTTGTGATGATTTTGTTAAAATAAAGAGGACAGAAAGAGGCAACTATTGTGACTATTCGTTATATCGCGATCGCCCTTATTGCAGCAACGTCCCGAATCATTTTTGCCAGAAGTCAACGACTTCCTCGACTTTGTGATGCACAAGCACCAAAATAGAATAGCTGAACCCAAACTCCCAGACGATATTGCTACAGCTTGGGCAAAATGGTTCGAGGAAGTCGATCGCTTGGAAGTAATGACTAATGAGCCCGATAGCGAATTTAAGCTACAGTAAAAGCTATAGCAGTTAATCTAACTCAAGAGCAGCGGGAGACTTTAGGGTGGGCAACTAACGCTGAGGCGAGGTTTGCACGAAATTTGAGCGCGTGGAATTCGGATAGTTTTGCTAATTTAGAATGCAAAAAAGATGTTCGGCGTTTGGGGGTAGCTGTGGAAGTGGCGCGGTGGCCAGCTACTTCGGGGTTCTGCACGATTTAGGTAGAGCCTTTAGAAAAGCGTAAATTCAAGACGTAAACCCTGTAAGGGAAAACCTATCCTAAACATAGGAGTTTTCCGTTTTCAAACTTAAGGACTTAAAATGAGCAAATAGGGGTACTTGGTCAAGCAAATCTCCTGTAGGGCTAGAGAAGGTTATATGGTGCACCAAAGTTTAGGACAACGGTTATCCAGTCTCAGAGTTGGGCAAAAAATCGGTTTAGGATACGCCCTTGCTCTAGGCATTGCTGTGTCTGGAACAATTGCTGGTTTTGGAGTTGGGGATCATTATCAACAACAGACTCAAGAACGAGAACAACACGCGCGTAACGAAGTGGAACTTCTGCATCGTCTGCAATCTCGTGTTCTCCAAGCCCGAACCCACCAACAACAACTCATTCCTCTAGCGCAATACCCAGAAAAATTTCAAAATGAATATGCTCACTTGCTGAAGCATAAAGGTGAAATCCAAGAAATTTGGGCTGAACTTAAGGCATTTGTGGCAAATTATCATAGTCGGCAAGATCATGTACACCACGCAAGGATTATAGCCTTCTTGCAAACCTATGACCCTGTACCACAACTCTACTCACAGGAATTAGAACGCCGAGTTGAACGAATTCGCAGTCTGGATCTTGCGTCACCCACTGAGGTTGAGCAAGCCCAAGCCCTGATGTTGGAATTTACCAACAGCGATTTGGCGCTTGAATTCGATGCCATCTCCGATGATTTGGTGGGTTTTATTGACCATGCTTACGAAGAACTTGAGGTAGCAACAAGGTCATATCGACAGGCTAGTGAAGTTGCTGAGAAAGTGGTGGTTGCAAGTATCGGATTGTCTGTTGCGATCGCCATTCTTTTGGCAATTTTGACCAGCCGAGCAATTGCCCAACCCATTCAATCTCTGACCAGCGTTGCCAGACGAACTACTGAAGAGTCTAATTTTGAGTTACAAGCGACTGTTGAGCAAGATGATGAAATTGGAACGCTTGCTAATGCTTTTAACCAATTAATTCGCGCTGTTCAACAACTGTTACAACAACAGAAAACAGCCAACGAACAACTGGAAAACTACAGCCAAACCCTTGAATCTCAAGTTGAGGTAAGAACCCAAGAACTCAGCGACACAAATACGCAGTTGCAACAACTCTTAGAGAAACTGCAACGCACTCAGGTTCAAATGGTGCAAAGCGAAAAGATGTCTGCTTTGGGGCAAATGGTGGCAGGGGTGGCCCACGAAATCAACAATCCAGTCAACTTCATTCACGGCAACCTGAATCATGTGCAGGAATACGCCCACAATTTATTAGGTTTAGTGCAACTCTACCAGAATTACTATCCCGACCCCGCACCCGAAATCCAAGCTGAGGCCGAAGATATTGATATGGAGTTTATCCAAGCCGATTTACCTAAAGTCCTCGACTCCATGAAACTCGGCACGGATCGCATTCGCCAGATTGTGTTGTCACTCCGCAATTTTTCACGAATGGATGAAGCTGAATTCAAAGCCGTTGATATTCATGAGGGCATTGATAGTACATTGTTGATTTTGCAGCATCGCTTGAAAGATAAACCAGAGCGTCCAGCGATTCAAGTAATTCGTGATTATGGTAATCTACCGCTAATAGAATGCTATCCTGGTCAAATCAATCAGGCGTTTATGAACATCCTGGCAAATGCCATTGATGCGCTGGAAGAAGCCAACGTCAAACGAACCTATCAGGAACTAAAGGAAAATCCCAACCAGATTACCATTCGGACTGCAATGATTGATTCAAAGTGGGTAAAAATTGCAATTTCTGATAACGGAATGGGGATGCCTGAATCTGTTCAGAAACGACTCTTTAATCCATTCTTCACTACAAAGTCTGTGGGTAAGGGAACGGGCATGGGGCTGCCGATTAGCTATCAGATTGTCACTGAGAAACATGGCGGTAAGTTAGATTGCTTCTCAATACCTGGTAAGGGAACGGAGTTTGTCCTTCAAATCCCTTTCCAACAGCAAAAGCGTGATTCGGTCTAACACAATGCGCCCCACCGCCGAAAGGTTTTCTGTTCGACTTTTGAGGTGATCTGGGATGAGGTTTTAGTTGTAATATTCACTTTCTCTTTTCGCCTAACTCCCCAAAAAACTAAAGCCCTTTTCCGTTGTTGCGGGAAAAGAGCTTTAATTTATTATTAACCTGGCACTGAGCTATTTTACCGGGCAGTGACCCGCCGAGTATCTTCGCCATAGCAACGTTTAACAACCGAGTTCGGGATGGATCGGAGTGGTTCCATTACATCATAAGCTGTTGTGCATTTAAATTGTATGTTGAGGGCGGGCAAGATGCCCACCCCACAAGAGTGAAAATTTATTTTACCATGCAATTTAAATGCGGATTAGCTTAAGCACGATGTTGTTATGATTGTGTTAAAATAAATACGACTGAAAGAGGCAATTATGATGACTATTTGTGATATAGCGATCGCTAAATTGCAGCAACTTCCCGAATCATTTTTGCCCGAAATCAACGACTTCCTCGACTTTGTGATGCACCAGCAGGAAAATAGAATAGCTGAACCCAAACTCCCAGACGATATTGCTAAAGCTTGGGCAAAATGGTTCGAGGAGGTCGATCGCTTAAAACTAATGATTAATCAGCCGGAGAGCGAATATTAGCAACTCCTACTCAACAAGTAGCAGCTCGCGATTAGAGAAACAAACTAATATCAACGTGGAAAAACTCGGCTAATTTTCTGGCTTCATCTATTTCGAGATCCCTTCCGCTAACAAAAACTTTATCAACCTCTGTTTCCGTTCCCAAAACAGGAATCAAATCTGATTTGTCCAAATTTCTCGCATCCATTAAATGTTGCAACATTGAAGCAGCATTTCCTGCAGGAATCGGATAATTTTCAGATTCAAATTTTTCAATCAGCGTTATCAAAAGCTCCAGAAATAGCTCTTCCTCCAGCGATCGCATAGGGCTGTGTTCCAGTTCGCAAGCGAGAGCGATCGCGGCCTCGTTTTCTGCTTCATTTGCGATCGGTTTTGGTTGATAGCGAACAAGTAAATCTGTATAAGATTTTGCATCAAAAGTACGGATAATTTTTCCACTCATCCTTACTTATATTTACACAGGTAGCGATTGATTTCCCTATTTAAGCTACAGTAAAAGCTATATTTTCTAGCACTACATTAGGTACATTTCCACTACCTAAAACCTGTGTAGCATCTAAAACTTCTATCCCTACCAATAACTCATTTTCCCCAATATTTAAAGCAATTTCGTCAGTTAACTGTAAAGTGCGACACTGATGCTTACCTTCTACAAGCCTAATGTAGAGAGCATCAATTTCGGAATCATAACTAATCTTCATAAACTTTTACCTCAAAAATAAAATGTATACACTGTGATCACAACTAACTCAGTATCAGTCTCGGCAACAATCGGTACTACTTTCTTGAGAGAATAGAACTTATCCTGCCAATCATTATTATACTGAAAAGTAGCTTGATATTTGTACCTACCATTTTTAGCAAGTTGTCGATTACCTGTCATAATGGTATCAATAATTTCGGCTTCATTGGTACCTCTTTCAATCGCTTGTTCCTGGGCATGATTACTTAATCTAATAGGTTTCACTCTTTCTTGTCCAATAAATTAAAATTTTAAATTCCTAATTCACATGGATATTTACAGTTTCCATGCTCTTAAAAAACTAAGTCCATAAACTAACTTTAGTCCAAGGCGGATGGTTGTGCAAGAGCTAGTTCATGAGCGATGCTTGCAGGAGATGATACCAAATCCTGATTTAATAACCTCTTTATTCTTTAGTCCTCGGAGGCGGACTTCGTTTGTTTAGTAGCGGTTTCAACCGCCAAGCCATAAAGAGAATGATTAATAACTACCCAAAAAACTAAAGCCCTTTTCCGTTGTTGCGGGAAAAGAGCTTTAATTTATTATTAACCTGGCACTGAGCTATTTTACCGGGCAGTGACCCGCCGAGTATCTTCGCCATAGCAACGTTTAACAACCGAGTTCGGGATGGATCGGAGTGGTTCCATTACATCATAAGCACCAGGAAAGCTTTGAAAACTTTTAATCCTGTGTCTGCGTTTAGCTTAATTCTAAGCTTGATGCGCTGCATCTCTTTCGCTCGACTTAATTACTGTATCAAGTTTTCCTTTGTCTGTCAACCCCAAAGTCAAAACTTTTTTTCGCTCGCCCGAAACAGCCCCACATAGCCGAGTTTGACGTATTATTTGCCAGTGGGGTCGATCGACCTTTAACTCACAAATCCAAAAAAGCCGCCTCGGTTCCCTGTTCTCTGCGAATCTTCCCGTCCTTCACAAACCACGCCACGACCTGCTTAACTGTTAATTGTTCGATCGCCCTTTCAGATTCTGTCGCAATTTGCCTCTCATCCCGCAAAGACGCCACCACCCTATTCGTAAAAAAGTTTTCACAACTCGCATCAAGTTCGATCGACCACAAATCTGCTGCTGACCCAGAATATTGAGATTTCTACAAAGGGCCCAAGACTTGCTGTTGTGTAGATGCTTAATAACTCACCAAAAAACTAAAGCCCTTTTCCGTTGTTGCGGGAAAAGAGCTTTAATTTATTATTAACCTGGCACTGAGCTATTTTACCGGGCAGTGACCCGCCGAGTATCTTCGCCATAGCAACGTTTAACAACCGAGTTCGGGATGGATCGGAGTGGTTCCATTACATCATAAGCACCAGGAAAGCTTTGAAAACTTTTAATCCTGTGTCTGCATTAAGCTTGATGCGCTGCATCTCTTTTGCTCGACTTAATTACCTTATCAAGTTTTCCCCTGTCTGTCAACCCCTTTGTCAAAACTTTTTTTCGACGCCCGAAACAGCCCCCAATAGCCGAGCTTCTGTCGCAATTTGCCTCAAAAGCCGCAAAGACGCAATTACCAAATTCGTAAAAAAGTTTTCAAAACTAGCATCAAGTTCTATCGACCACAAATCTGCTGCTGACCCAGAATATTGAGATTTCTACAAAGCGCCCAAGACTTGCTGTGGTGTAGATGCCTAAGAACTCACCAAAAAACTAAAGCCCTTTTCCGTTGTTGCGGGAAAAGAGCTTTAATTTATTATTAACCTGGCACTGAGCTATTTTACCGGGCAGTGACCCGCCGAGTATCTTCGCCATAGCAACGTTTAACAACCGAGTTCGGGATGGATCGGAGTGGTTCCATTACATCATAAGCACCAGGAAAGCTTTGAAAACTTTTAATCCTGTGTCTGCGTTAAGTCAGATGCGCTGCATCTCTTTCGCTCGACTTAATTACTGTATCAAGTTTGCCTTTGTCTGTCAACCCCTTTGTCAAAACTTTTTTTTATCGCCCGAAACCGCTGGAATTATCGGGGTTTGAGGCCGGGTTTGGGGGTGGGACTGATCGACCTTTAACTCACAAATCCAAAAAAGCCGCCTCGGTTCCCTGCTCTCTGCGAATCTTCCCGTCCTTCACAAACCACGCCACGACCTGCTTAACTGTTAATTGTTCGATCGGGCTTTCAGATTCTGTCGCAATTTGCCTCAACGGCCGCAAAGACGCAATTACCAAATTCGTAAAAAAGTTTTCAAAACTAGCATCAAGTTCGATCGATCCTTTAATACTCTCATCATTCTTAATCCAATCCATCACCTGCCCATTAGTCACCTCAGCCACCGGCTTCCCAGTCTCCCCAGCAATTTGCTTGAGCACCCTCAAAGCATAAATTGCCACCCGCGCCGAAAACTTTTCCTTCGACGACAGCAGCGCCATATCAACTTCGGCACACTCTTCCGGCTTTAAAAAATCTGCTAGCGGTTCCATATATTAAAAATTAGTAATTGCTAATCGGTAATGGGTAATCCGTGACATCCGTGACATCCGTGACATCCCTTACACTCATCCGTTGTCGAACTTCCATGCGTGACATCCGTTACATCCGTTACAAAATCCGTTGCCGAACTTCTTCCTTCCTCCTTGCAATCAAATAACCGCAGCGGTGTTCCCCATTAATAATCCAGTGAGTCCGCTCCACAGTACAGTCCGGCAACACCCCCGCAAACATTTCCAACTCATTACCGCAGACACTCGGAAAAGTTTCAGCAACATTAGAAATCGCGCAGTTGTGTTCCATCAACACAAATCGATCGCCCTTCCCAGCGCGATCGCAGATCCCAACCTCTACCGATTCTACAGGATAACACTCAGCCATATAGCCTTCAGCCCTGCGGAGTTCCATTAACTTAGTCACCCGCTCTTCCAGCGAACCCGCACCCACCAGCCGCCGATACTCCGTCGCCTTGCGCTGCCACTGTTTTTGCAAGATAGTAATCACTTGCTCGCGGCCGACGGTTTCCGCCAACGTATCCAGAAAAGAGACAGCAAAATCACCGTAACGATTCGGGAATCGATCGCGCCCCTGACTGGTAAGCTCATAAATGTGCTGCGGCCGCCCCATCCCAGCCTGAACCGACTGATACTGAATCAGCCCCTCCGCTTCCAAATCCTTCAAGTGACGGCGAATCGCCTGCGGACTGATATCCAAAGACTCCGCCAACTCAATAGCCGTCCCCTGCCCCCCCTTGAGCAAATATTGCAGGATGTCTTGTTTCGTGGAAGTCTGCTGAGTAGTCTCCATCATCTTCACAAAAAATTATTAATTTGACTTTGACAATATCACTATTGTTAATGTAGCTTAAAATATAGTAAAGCAACAAATCTGTTGTTTAACTTCCCAGAGCAGTCCAGCAGAACTCGCTCAAGCCCTGACAGGCATTGCCCCGTCTGCCATCCAGAGAGCATTATCTAGAACACTGAACACGCAAAATAATGAGTTCTACCACAGTCAAAACCTTAGTCAACCAGCCGTATAAATACGGTTTCGTCACCGACATCGAGTCAGACACCATCCCCCGCGGCTTGAGCGAAGATGTAGTCCGCCTGATTTCCGCCAAGAAAAACGAACCGGAATTCATGCTGCAATTCCGCCTCAAAGCATACCGGAAGTGGTTGACAATGACCGAGCCCACCTGGCCCCACGTCAACTATCCCGCGATCGACTACCAACAAATTATCTACTATTCCGCCCCCAAACAAAAGCCCAAAAAGCTCAACAGTTTGGACGAAGTAGACCCGACACTGCTAGAAACCTTCGAGAAACTCGGCATTCCCCTCTCCGAACAGAAGCGGCTGGGAAATGTCGCCGTCGATGCCGTTTTCGACAGCGTTTCAATTGCCACAACATTTAGAGAAAAGTTAGCCAAAGATGGTGTTATTTTCTGTTCCATTTCAGAAGCCGTCAAAGATTATCCCGAATTAATAGAAAAATATCTCGGCAGCGTCGTACCAGTCGGCGATAACTTTTTCGCAGCCCTCAACTCCGCCGTATTCAGCGACGGTTCCTTTGTTTACATTCCCAAAGGGGTCAAATGCCCAATGGAATTGTCAACCTATTTCCGCATCAACAACGGAGATTCCGGCCAGTTCGAGCGCACACTAATTGTGGCTGAAGAAAACAGTTCTGTGTCTTACCTAGAAGGCTGCACCGCGCCGATGTTTGACACCAATCAACTGCACGCCGCCGTCGTGGAATTGGTAACAATGGACAATGCCGATATCAAATACTCCACAGTGCAAAACTGGTACGCTGGCGACGCCAACGGCAAAGGCGGCATTTACAACTTTGTGACGAAACGGGGTTTGTGTCAAGGAGTCAATTCTAAGATTTCTTGGACACAAGTAGAAACCGGTTCAGCGATTACTTGGAAATATCCCAGTTGCGTGTTAGTCGGCGACAACTCGGTGGGCGAATTCTACTCGGTAGCGTTGACAAATAACAAGCAGCAAGCTGACACCGGCACAAAAATGATCCACATTGGTAAAAATACTCGCAGCACGATTATCTCTAAGGGAATTTCGGCGGGTAATTCATCCAACAGCTATCGCGGTTTGGTGAAAATGGGGCCTAACTCTAAAGGCTCTCGTAATTACTCTCAGTGCGATTCCATGCTGATTGGGGATAACGCTCAAGCGAATACTTTCCCTTATATTCAAGTGCAGAACCACACTGCTAAAGTCGAACACGAAGCTTCTACTTCTAAGATTGGGGAAGAGCAATTGTTCTTCTTCGCACAGCGGGGAATTTCAGCAGAAAATGCTATTTCGATGATGATTAGCGGTTTCTGTAAAGATGTTTTCAATCAGTTACCGATGGAATTTGCGGCGGAAGCTGATAAGCTGTTGAGTCTGAAACTGGAAGGAAGTGTCGGATAATTTTCGCGGGCAAGAAATTCTTCCAGGCCGAGTCCATCGGTGACAACTTAAGCTCCCCGTCCGCCAGGGAATGAATTCCTTGGCTAATAGCTAAACTCCTCTAAACAGGACTAATGAGTTTAAAAATTTTCTTCTCAGTCCTCTTCAGAGGACTTTAGCTTTGAGACAGGGAATTCATTCCCTGGCGGACTATCGGTTTAACGTTAAATTGTCACCAATGGGCAGAGCCTAGGAACGAGAAGAACGAGCAAAAAAACTGTAAAGTGCATTGAGGAAAAGGACAAAAATAGATGATTGTAGAAAATAGTCAAGTGGTGCTATCCGTCCGCGATTTAACTGCGAATGTGGAAGATACCCAAATCCTGAAGGGTTTGAATCTGGAAATTAAATCGGGTGAAATTCACGCGATTATGGGCCCGAACGGTTCTGGAAAAAGCACTTTATCCAAGATATTGGCGGGTCATCCTGCTTATACAGTAACAGGCGGAGAAGTGACATTTCTTGGTCAAAATTTGCTGGAATTAGCGCCGGAAGAACGCTCTTTAGCTGGCGTGTTCCTAGCTTTCCAATATCCTTTAGAAATTCCCGGCGTTAGCAATCTGGATTTCTTGCGCGTGGCTTACAATGCTCACCGCAAACATCGCGGCTTGGAAGAATTGGATGCTTTTGATTTCCAAGATTTAATCGAGGACAAGCTGGATATTGTCAAGATGAATGATTCTTTTTTAGGCCGCAGCGTAAATGAGGGTTTTTCCGGTGGCGAGAAAAAGCGGAATGAAATTTTGCAAATGGCTTTGTTGGAACCGAAATTAGCTATTTTGGACGAGACTGATTCGGGTTTGGATATCGATGCTCTCAAGATTGTCGCCGGCGGTGTGAATCAGTTGTCAAATGCGGAAAATTCGATGTTGGTGATTACTCACTATCAACGGTTGCTGAATTACATTATTCCTGATTTTATTCACGTCATGGAAGCCGGCAGAATTATCTTGACTGGCCCGAAAGAGTTGGCGCTGGAATTGGAAGAGCGCGGTTATGACTGGGTTGTGGAAGAGGAAGCAGCAGGAGTAGGCGCGCGATGATGAATACGCAAGTTGCGAGTAGGGAAATGTTTTTGACTGATTTGGTGAATCAGTGCAGCAAGTTGGAGGCTGCTAATAGCAAAAGTGCGGCTTACGGGTTGCAGGATTTGCGGGCTGTGGCGACGGAATACGTGCTTTCTTCGAGTTTTCCGACGGTGAGGGATGAGGAATGGCGCTTTACTGATTTGTCGCCGGTGTTGCAAATTCCTTTTCATATACCCCAGAGCAATCAGTCAAAAGTTAAGCTGGCTGATATCATTATGCCAGTGAAAAACCGGGATGATTTACCATTAAGATTGGTATTTGTCAACGGTTTTTATGCGCCGGATTTGTCAACGGTGGAGTCGTTGGTTTTGCCGAATTTGCCGATCGACTTTTACGCAGGTAATCTATCGAATGTACCTGAAAAATATCAAGGGCGCATCAGCGATGTTTTGAGCAAGCACAGACAGCAAACCGAGGTGTTTACCGCGCTGAATACTGCGGGTTTGGCGGATTCTGCGGTGGTGTTCGTACCGGCCAATATGTCGATCGAACTTCCGATTCACTTGCTGTTCCTGACAGCACCAGGTGCATCTGGCACGATGTGCCAGCCGCACTGCTTGGTCATAGCTGAGCCTGGAAGCAATGTGACGCTGATTGAGGATTACGCAACTATCGGTAATGTACCAGCCTTTACTAATGCTGTAACGGATGTTATTGTCGGCGAAAACGCTACTGTGAACCACGTTCGGCTGCAGCGGGAAGGTGGGGAGGTTGTTCATATCGGCAAAAGTGCGATCGAACAATCTCGTAATAGCCGTTACACTTGTCATGCTATCAGCTTGGGAGGCAAAATATCGCGGCACAATTTAGAAGTTTTTCAGCGCGGCGAAGCCACTGAAACAACTTTAAACGGCTTAACCGTAGCCTTTGGCGAACAGTTATCAGACACTCACAGTGTAATCGATTTCAATCACCCCCACGGTACAAGCCGCCAACTGCACAAGTGCATTATCGGCAACAAAGCTCGTGCTGTATTTAACGGCAAAGTTTTCGTTCGCAAAGCCGCCCAATTGACAGATGCCGGACAATTGAGCCGGAATTTGTTGTTGTCGCCAAGAGCTCGCGTAGACACAAAACCGCAGTTGGAAATTGTCGCCGACAACGTTAAATGTTCCCACGGTGCAACTGTCAGTCAATTAGAAGATGATGAGCTTTTTTACTTGCAAAGTCGCGGTTTGGATTTAGAAAGAAGCCGCTATTTGCTAATCGATGCTTTTGCGGCGGAAATGCTCAATCAATTACCGATTCTTGGGGTGGCGAAAATGCTTTCAACCTGCATGGCTATCCAAGGATAAAGGAATTAGCAACAGACGGGAGGGTGTTTTATTACCTTTGCAATCAAAGCCGGAGATCCCCCTAAATCCCCCTTAAGAAGGGGGACTTTGAGAATACTCTTGTCCCTCCCTGGATAAGAGGGACTTTGAGAATACTCTTGTCCCCCCCTTAATAAGGGGGGTTAGGGGGTATCTCCGGGTTTCAGAATACGCCTTATAAGCGAGTTCCACAACAATACTAACTTCAAAAAATATGACACTTATTCAAGAAAAAACACTTGCATCAAAAGTTCGCGGCGACTTCCCTATTTTGAATGAAAAAGTTAACGGTAAACCGCTAGTTTATTTAGACAATGCAGCTACTTCTCAAAAACCCCTAGCTGTGCTCAACGCTTGGCGTGATTACTACGGACAATACAATGCAAACGTCCACCGGGGTGCTCACACTCTCAGCGCCAAAGCGACTGATGCTTACGAAGGTGCGAGAGACAAAGTTGCGGCGTTTGTAAATGCGGCGTCACGGCAAGAAATTGTTTACACTCGCAACGCTACCGAAGCGATTAATTTGGTTGCTTATTCTTGGGGTTTGAACAATCTGCAAACCGGAGATGAAATAATCCTGTCGGTGATGGAACACCACAGCAATCTCGTTCCCTGGCAAATGATTGCTCAAAGAACCGGTGCGGTGCTGAAGTTTGTCGAGTTAACGGAAACTAACGAGTTTGATTTGGAACAGTTTAAAACCCTGATTTCCCCTAAAACTAAGTTGGTGTCAACCGTTCACGTTTCTAATACTTTGGGCTGCATCAGTCCAGTCAAAGAAATCTGCGAAATAGCCCACAGTTTCGGCGCGAAAGTTTTAATAGATGCTTGCCAAAGCGTGCAGCACATGAGAGTAGATGTGCAAGCAATAGATTGCGATTGGCTGGTTGCTTCCGGTCACAAAATGTGCGCTCCGACTGGCATCGGTTTTCTGTACGGTAAACTGGACTTGCTGAGAGAAATGCCTCCGTTTTTCGGCGGCGGCGAGATGATTGCTGACGTGTTTCTCGAGTATTCCACCTATGCCGATTTGCCGCACAAATTTGAGGCCGGCACGCCTGCAATCGGCGAGGCGATCGCCCTCGGTGCAGCAATCGATTATCTTAATAACATTGGCATGGATAAGATTCACGCTTACGAAGCAGAATTGACTGCTTATATGTTCCAACAATTGCGGCAAATTCCCGAAATCAAAATTTACGGACCGCAGCCAGACAGCAACGGCGAAGGTAGGGCAGCTTTGGCAGCATTTACAGCCGGAGAAATTCACCCTCAAGACTTGTCTACCATGTTAGATCAGGAGGGAGTCGCGATTCGTTCGGGGCATCACTGCACGCAAGCTTTGCACCGCTATTTGAATATTTCATCTACGGCGCGGGCGAGTTTGTATTTTTACAATACTCGCGAGGAGATTGATGTGTTTGTGCAAGCGTTGAAAGAGACGATCGACTTTTTTGGTGGGATTATGGGATAATTTGGTTGGTGATGGTGCGCGGGTAGAAATTTAGCAGCGCTCGCTCTTTTTTTGACCGCAGAGGTCGGCAGATGAACACGGATGAACGCGGATGAAGAAGAGAGCGATCGCACCCCAAATTCTCCAACCAGAACGCAATCTGGTAAAATATGGGCAGTCAAGCCAAAGGACAGGGAAAAATACAAAGTGTGTTTGATGAACGAGCTGCATATAGACAAATAGAATAAGGCATCCGCGAGTTAAATGGGACAAGTAAAACTTTAGTTACCTTGGGTGCAGATGATGAGTGTTATATGAGCATTGGCGGCGGTGAATCAGACAAATATATTGTTAACATAACTTTTGACAAGGTGAGCTTTCATAATTTAGTAGTTCCCTCAAAAACAGATGCAATAGAAAAGCTAGTTGTTGGCGAACAAGAAGGTAATTATTCCGCCCGGATGTGTGTAAATTTAGAGACGGCACTGTTGGCCGCTCAAACATTTACAGTATCAGGACAACTTCAAATATCACTGTCTTGGGAAGAAGAGAAAGAATTCGCGGTGTCATCAAATAAGATTTAACACAACCTCAGTGAAGTGCGATCGCCATTTCTGCCTCTGCTTGAGGGTGGTAGAAGCCCGATATCTGTGACTAATCAGTGACAAGAGAGTGACAAAACTTACGCAAAGACTCTATCCGTAGTATTGCATTCCCACATCCAATGTACAGATAGTGTAAAGTTTCAATTTTTGTGTAAACCCTCGATCTTTTTTTTTGTAGTATATTTATTGAGAGGTCATTTAACTTACAGAGATTCACCATGGATCCTTCAGAGCAGAAATCAGTACCATCCAGCTTCTTTGATGAAACCTTCCGCCAAAGTTCAGATCCTTGGGGATACACGTCTGGCTTTTATGAAACCAGTAAATTCAGAACAACTATCAGGTGTTTGCCAAAAGTCCAATTCAAAAATGCTTTTGAAATCGGATGTGCCATCGGTGTACTCACCCAGAAACTAGCCAAAAAGTGTGACAGACTGCTTTCAGTAGATTATTCAGAGGTAGGATTAGAGGAAGCGCGGAAACGCTGCGCCGGTCTGCCACAGGTGCGGTTTGAGCAGATGCAGATACCCCAGCAGTTCCCAACTGAGAAGTTCGATTTAATTTTATTCTCAGAAGTGGGCTATTATTTGACAATGCCAGACCTCCTGACAACCAAGCAAAAAATTATTGACCAGTTACTTCCGGGAGGTTATCTCTTGATGGTTCACTTTCGGTCTCAAGTGGAAAGTTTCATCCTGAATGGTGACATAGTTCACGATACCTTTATCCAAGAGTCTGCACAGTTTTTGAAACATTTGGGAGATCCGCGACAACAAAAATTCTGGATAGATATACGAGGTCATCACAAACGCTATCGGATGGATTTGTTTCAGCGGTTGTAAATGGTATAAGTAGACAAGTTTAAAGAGGGTGTATCTACAATTAGCCGTCAATCGCTCTTTTTCTCATCCGCGTTCATCACCCTTCACCCCCGTGCATCTGCGGGAAAAGAAAGAGCGTGAAACGAAGCTATCCAGTAGAAAATCGCCCTTTTGATAGTATCTGGGCCTGTGGTAAAATAAAACTAGAGTTTTCTCAGCTCAAGGAGATTTTGAGATGATTGCTACTACTTCAAGTTTAGCCGAACAAAGAACACTGCTAGAAAACATTAGCTGGCCAACCTTTGAAACGTTGCTCAAAGAAATAGGCGATAAGCGAGGTTATCGCATAGCTTACGATGAAGGGAGACTGGAAATTATGGCGCCACTATTTGAACATGAGAACTACAAGAGCAATTTCGGTAATTTCATCATTGCTTTAGCAGAAGAACTCGACATTGAAATTAAAAGTGCTGGCTCAACTACTCTCAAACTCAAAAATGCCAAAAAAGGCATAGAACCATATAACTGTTATTATATTCAAAATGAAGCAGCAGTTAGAGGCAGGCAAGAATTAGATTTAGAAACTGCCCCACCGCCAGACTTAGCAATTGAAATAGATATTACCAGCAGTTCAGTTGATAAGTTGGCCATTTACTCCGCACTTCGCGTCCCGGAACTCTGGCTGTATAACGGGCGAGTTTTGAAATTTTATCAGTTGGTAGAGACTGAGTATATTGAGCGCGACTTTAGTATTGCTTTTCCCTTTGTATCAGCAGCGGAAATGGCTGGGTTTTTCACTCGCACTCAAACGATGGGGGAAATGGCTTTGCTAAAATCCTTTAGAACTTGGGTTAAGGAGAAAATATAGAAATGGTCTCACATCATGAAAAAATTACTAACTACTACAATTGTTTTTCTCTCCACTGCAATTCCTTGTTTTGCTATGACTCCCTCAGAGCTAGCAATATTTGCAACTAACTATAAATACAATGAGAAGGCTCCGGTAGCTTATTCTTATAATAACAAAGCTTGTCAAACGAATATCTCTGTTTATTTGGTAAAAACCATGAATTTAGGGAATGGAAGAATCGGAGGAATTACCAATCAATTTCTGTGCTGGGAGCCACCTACACTTATTTTGAAATGGCTCGCGGTAACTTGGAATCTATTCGAGCCTTTGTGGCAATACGTGCAGGCAGAACCACTCGCTATACAAACTGGGGCCCAGTTGCCAATCCAGGGGATGATTTAACTCCCAATCAGTTGACATCTGTGGCAAAAACGATGACAGCAAATACAAAATGATTTGTATTTAAAACTCCGTAATTTCAGGATGAACAAACTGATAACCAGCAGCCTTAATTTTGAGATTCGACACCCTAGCATTATAAGGTCGCACGCTAGGACTTCCATCCCAAGAAACTTTAGGCAAATTGTGAGTTTCAAAAATGCGATCGAGCAATTCGCGACTGGATAGGGACACATCCCCGACTAAATTGTAAATTCCCTGCAATCGATTTTCCCAAGCAAAGGTTAACCCCCCAACAATATCATCCCGATGCACCCAATTAGTAACATCTTCCCCCCTACCGGGACGAGTGTTCCCAGCCCAGCCGCCAAAGATTTTAACTAATTCTCGCCCCGGCCCATAAATTCCTCCCAAACGGAGAATGCAGACGTGAAGATTGGGACTCGATGCTGCTAATAAAACCCGTTCTGTTTCGGCGAGAATTTCACCGTTGGGATTAGCGGGCGCGACGGGTGATTCTTCATTTACCAATTCACCTTGGCGATCGCCATACACAGAATAAGTACCCGTATAAATAACCTGCTTTACTGTCGGTATCTGCTGTAAAACCGATACTAAAGTTGTCGCAGTATCTATATAACTTTCCCGATAAGTATGAGGATTTCGGGCCCCGACGCACAGCATAACAGCATCTTGTTCTTGCAGTACAGAGGCGATCGCATCTTTGTCATTTCCTTTGAGCACGGCTACCCGCTGCGCGACACCCTCCAACTCAACTACTCGCGTCGCCGTGGTAGTTGTCGCCGTCACGGTACAATCAGATTTGCCGCGTAAATGTTTGGCTGTCGCAGTACCTACATAGCCGCAGCCGACGATCGCAACTTTCATAAAAAAATTCTCCATTGTGTCATGTTCTCTCAAATTATTGCCTGTTTCTGCAATCATGGCGCGCTGAGTTTTGTGGTAAAATGCAAAGCGTCGTTATCAATCGGAGTAGCATCGTGTCCGAGAGAGATATTTTTGCCACATCCTCAGAAAGCGAACTTTTAGCTTTTTATGGTTCTTTGTTTGCGATCGCAGCCGCCGATGGTTCCGTTGATATTGACGAACTAGATTTGTTGTTTAAAACCATAAATTTAGACAAATTTTCTGACTCTGCAAAGACTCAAATCCAATCCTACACAGCCAGTCCCCCATCACTCAGCGACTGTTTGCAAACACTCAGCAAGTCACAAGAACCGCTGCGTTTGGGAGTCATGTATTTTTTAATTAACATTGCTGGCGCAAATAAGACGCTGCATCCTGCAGAAAGCGAGGCGATCCAATCCGCAAAAAAACTGCTGGCGGTTTCCGACTTGCAAATCCAAGCCATGCAGGAATTCATCGCAGACATGAAACAAATACGGGAGGCCGCCCCTAATAAAAATCAGGCATCAGCATCCTTCAAGTCTGCTGTTTCCCAGCTTAAAACTAAGGGCATTCCTCTCGATTTGATCGACCGGAAAGGAACCACAACAAACCTCAGCAACCCCAAAATTAACTATTCAGATGAAAGTTTTTGGACTAAACTTAAAAACTTTGCTTTGACAGCAGGAAGAGAAGTAGTTGAAAAAGCTTTGATTCTCTACTATACGGCTCAGAACCCAAACGTGCCTGCTTGGGCAAAAGGAGTTGTAGTTGGAGCTTTGACCTATTTTATATCTCCTGTCGATGCCATTCCCGATATATTAGTCGGCATGGGATTTACGGACGATTTGGGAGTATTGCTGGCGGCAATAGCTACTGTTTCAGTATACATTAATGCTGATACTAAAGAACAAGCCAAACAAAAAATGAAAAATTGGTTTGGCTGATAATATTATGTCCGGTGGATCGTTTTGTTTCCGTCTGCATCGGAATAATATAATCTGAATAACATAGCAGTTGTCAATCGGATGAAATACAGGACACGGCACTGCCGTGTCCCTACCCAATATCTGTAATCCACTCAACTGAAAACTTGATTATTGGGGGTTCTCAGTCTTTAATCGGCTTGCCATCTCGATTGACAATACGGCTTTCACCATCCTTAGCCGTGACATTTTCATAAACCCCTTCATCCCGCTTCACGTACTTGCTGAAACCCGAATTTTTATAATCGGTGTCGGATGTCGGCTTCATCAATCTCGGAGCGCTCAGCAGCCGGCGTACCGGAGCATCTGCGGGAGTGTCCCCGGGTTCGCACTTAGCCAACTCGCACAGTTGGCCCCAAGTCGAAACTTCCAGGTTCATGCTGTGCGAAACTTCTAACTGCTGGTTGTTTTTGGGACAAAAATAATCGTATACAGGCATACTAAGAATCTCGTTTGCAACTACTAAAATTACTAATTGCACGGTTATTGAGAATATTATAGCTCAACCTTACTAAAAATTCAAGCCCAAAAATCAAACTTTACTATTTTTAACGGTTGTTGAAACCTTAAATCAGCTATATTATTAACCCAGTGTGCTTGCTCCCGGATGCGATCGAGACAAAGCCCAAAAGTACCCTACCCTGACATCCTCTGACTCGATCGCACGATCGCACGATCGACAGCAAATGCCCGCAAGACTTCCGTGAATGCCGTCAAAGGATCGATCGTAATTTTCAGACTGTACGCAAATCACAGATTCTAAGTTTCAATTTTATTTATTTACTCACCAGCGAGGATTTACCGATGAGCGATTTCAAAGTTACCCCAGAAGTAGAGCTGAACACAGCTCAAATGTTAGAGCGATACCAACTGCAAGATGAGACAAATCTGCGGCGTTGGGCAAAACTGCACGGCATTAACAGCACTCGCGGTTTCTTCTATCCCAGTGAAGTAGATTTGATGGATCACGCTCACCACCATCTCTACAATTTGGGAATGAGCATTGCCGATTACCAAAGCCTTTTAGACCGGCGCCGCACCCATTCCCAGACACCGGGCGACCAAAATAAAACAGTAGCAAGTCAAGTTGCTGACGAAGCATACGATGCCATAGAAACGCTGACAGATCAGTATGCTGAAGCTATAGATTTAATGGGAGAACGTATAGCAGACCATTTCATAGATGAACTCGATTTATCTGTGATGCGACACCTTTCTCAAAAAGTGAAAGACCGCCGCACTCTCAACGGTCAAGCTAAAAAGCCTAACCGTTTTCTCCAAGTAATTAAAGCCGTGTTGCAACCGAGCAGCGAAAATACGCTTCTGGTTCCCAAAAAAGAGGATGACTCTAGTTTAGAATTAGAACAGCATCATCGGCTCGGCTAGCAGCCGATTTTTGTGAAAGGCTAAGAGACTTTTCGTTCAATTTACTGGTCAAATTTACTGAAAAGCAGACCAGAACCCTCCCCTTGTCAAGGGGAGGGAGCAAGAGTCAATCGATTTTAGATTTTAGATTTTAGATTTTAGAATTGAAGCATTGAAGCATTGACCCCACAGATAAATTGGGGGGGCAAGTTTCATCGGATACAGGTTTTTTATTTCTGGGTTCTGAGTCTGCGAAGGAATGAATCCGGGGGCTTGTATCCTGGATGCTTTCGGTCACATTTTTTATATTATGAAGGGGAACTGAAGAGAATAAATTAACGTTTCCCAGAAATCTAAATAACTTTTAAACTGATGTTGGGTTTTGCGAATCAGCCAAACCTAATATAACTGGGGACAGATGGCGCGATCGCCCAAATTAGAGATAATATCTGCAGAATTGAACCTGTCAACCTCGCCCAAGGTAAAAAAATGATTAAATCCTGGATGGTAATTGGAGGCGTCGCCTTGATAGTAGCACTAGCAGCTAGCTTAATCCCGCCCAGGGACATCCAATGGTTCAACCGCTTGCAGCGTCCGAGATGGCTAGTATTTGAAAGAGCAATTCCCCTAATTTGGACAGTAATTTTTATTTGTGCAGCTTGGTCAGCAGTGATTGTTTGGGAAAAAGAACCAGGAACTCAGGAGACTTGGCTGAGAATGGGTTTGTACCTGCTTTTAGAAATAGTAACTATGTCTTACACCTCGGTTATGTGCAAACTTAGGAGCCTAAAAGTCGGCACAATAATCGGCGGAACGGGCGCTATTTTAAGCGTAATCCTAGCTTTAACTGTGTTGCCAGTTTCCGAGCCAGCCGCCCTGTTATTACTACCTTACATACTTTGGAGTCCGATCGGCACTTACACCACTTGGGTAATGATGCACCTCAATCCGGCGGATGTTTAGCCTCTCATGGAATTAGTCATTTTAATGGGATTGCAAGCATCGGGAAAAAGCACATTTTTTCGCGACTATTTAGCGGCCACGCACGTTTTGGTCAGCAAAGATTTAATGCCAAACAATAAAAATAAATCACGCCGACAAATTCAATTAATTGAAGATGCACTGCAAGCAGGTCATTCAGTCGCTGTTGATAATACCAATCCCGAAGTTCTCGATCGCAAGCCGCTGATTGATATGGGTCGCACCTATAATGCCAAAATCATCGGTTACTACTTTGAATCCATAGTCAGCGACTGTTTAGCTCGAAATCAAAAGCGATCGGGCAAATCTCAAGTTCCCGACATAGCAATTTATGCTACTATAAAAAAAATGGTATTGCCCAGTTACGGCGAAGGGTTTGAACGGCTGTTTTGGACCCGCATAGCAGAAAACTTAACCTTTGAAGTAAAAACCTGGCCTGCAGAGGAAGTTATTCATGGACAATCAGACATTTGAAAAAAAAATGCGCGAGCTTGAATATTTTCACAGCCTGCGTTTATTGCCGGGAACTCACACAGTAATTCGCGCCGACGGTCGCAGTTTTTCAAAATTTACTTCCTCCAGTTTTGATAAGCCTTTCGACTTAAAATTCCACGAATTAATGGTGGAAACTGCCAAAGCGCTCCTGTCAGAACTAGACGGCATTTACGCTTATACCGAAAGTGACGAAATCTCAGTTTTGTTTCCTCCAGATTGGGATTTATTTGACCGCAGCTTAGAAAAAATTGTCTCTATTTCTGCCAGTATTGCCAGTGCAACTTTCACTCGCGCCGCCCAAACAGCAGTCAGTTTTGACAGCCGCATTTGTTCTGCAGCCAACAAATCGCAAGTAGTAGATTATTTTCTATGGCGCCAAGCAGATGCAGCGCGCTGCGCTTTGAATGGCTGGAGTTATTGGATGCTGCGAAAAAATGGCGAAACGGGTGAAAATGCAGCAGTTATATTAGAGAAACAATCGGTGGCTTTCAAAAACGAATTGCTGTTTCAAAACGGAATTAACTTTAACGAACTGCCGGCTTGGCAGCGCCGGGGAACGGGAGTGTATTGGGAAAAATACGATAAACCAGGTTATAACCCGATCGAAAACAAAGAAGTTGTGGCAGTGCGGCGGCGACTCAAAGTCGATGAAGAGCTGCCCGTGAAAGATGAATACAAAGAATTTATTTACCAATTTTTAAATGTTGGCGATTAACGATTAAGGATCTCTTGTCAAATCCGCTGGCAATTGATGAATTCTTAGTTTGTTTTAACTCACATCTTGCAGCATTCTCAAGAACAGGCAAGATGCCTGTTCCACAAGAAAATTCACTCTTTGTGGAACAGGCATCTTGCCTGTTCATAAAAGGCTTATTGACAATGGTGCAAGATGTGAGTTTTAACCGAATGCAAGCTGTGAGACGGGGGTTTAAACCCCCGCCCAATGTCGGGCAAACCAGTTAACCTAGCGATTGCCAGAGCTGGTAGGAGGCTCAGTTTCCGGCGGTTCAGGAGGGGGAGATTCAGACTCAGGAGGGTTCAGCGACTCCTCCCAAACTTTGATTTGCGATCGAGCTTGCTCAAAAGCCCGAGTACCCGAAGGAATTTTCTTCAAAGTCGCGATCGCCCCAGCCAGATCCGACGACGACTCTTCCACACCCAGCGCCAAAATCCGCTGACTCCACTCATCAATCGCCTCACTCGCCTGCCACCGGAGCGAACTCGACTCCGGCACCTGACTTGCCAGCGCAATTGCCGTTTGCAAAGCGTCAGCAGTCCCGGATCTGGCCGTCTGACGGGCGCTCTGCAAACCTTGCTCGCCCTGAAATTGAGCCTCCCAAGTCCGAATGTTCGATCGAGCTTCCTCATAAAGCACCCGTCCCGATCGAATCCGGCGGGCCATCTCAATTGCCCCCGCCAAATTGCCGCCCGCCGCTAGCTGCTGAGCTCTATCCAAAAACGGCTGGTCAACAAGCCGCTGTCTCCTCTCGATCCAAGCTTGAATTTTGGTTTGAGCTTCCACGTAAAGCGCCCTACCTCTAGCGATCCGAGAAGCTTGAGCAACGGCCGCTTCCAGAGCATTCGGATCGCCCGTACTCGCCAAATCGTTCGCTCTTTGCAAATACGGACTGTCTTCCAGCAGCTCGATTTGACGGCTCAAAGTGGTAATTTGACGGCGAGCTTCCGAAGCGCGGGGATTTGATTCCGGGACTGTTTGCAATTGCGCGATTGCAGCCCTCAAATCATTGACCCCACCCGGCGCCGCCAGCCTGCTTGCCATATCCAAAACTTTCACATCAGCCATTTCTTGTTGCCAGCGGCCGACTAAATCTTGAGCTTGCTTGTATAAAGGGCGGCCGGACTTCAACTTTTGAGCAATCTCGATCGCCTTGGAGAAACCCTCAACAGAGCCAGTCAAAGCCTGAGAAGTAGCATTCGCCAACTCATTAAAATCTTGTACTTGTTCCCTTAAATTTGCCGACTCAGGAATCTTGTTTGCGATCGCGATCGCCTCCTGCCAATCCCCTGCCTGCAAGCGTTTTTGCGCGATCTCCATAATTTTCTTGCTAAATTCCGCGATCGCCTTATTGGCAGCTTGATACAAATAACTGTTTTGATCAATTCCCTCAGCCAGCTTAATCCCCGTCACCAGATTGTCGAGACCTCCCTCGGAGGCTTTATTCCGGGCTTTTACCAACTTATTGCCCTCAGCCCGAGTCGTCTGAATTAGCTTAGTCAATTCCTCGTACTTAGCCGATTCCCAGAAAGTATTTCCCAAATCCAAAAGCAGAGTAGCTTGGCGGAAAGCCAGCGGCCACTCTTCCTGACGCAAGTGGTCTTCAGCCGTGCGGTAAATTTTCTCTGCATCGCTCCATATCGACTGCCACTTTTCAATCTGCTTTTCCACCTTCGGGTAAGCGGGAACGTTTTGAGGAACCTTACGAGCGAGCGCAATCGCCTCCTCCAGCTTTCCTTCTTGGAAACTAGCATTTCCCAGCCTGAGAATATCCTCCGACCACCGATCGATTTGAGTGTTAATTCTCGGCCGCAGCGGATGGTCTTGTGGCAAAGCATTCACTAATTCGATCGCCCTGAGCAAATCATCCGCCGTCCGCTTGCTTGCTGCTTCTTGAGCGCAAAAAAAGCGATCGTTAGCAGAAGCCGTCGGCCAAAAAATCTTTGAGCAATTGGACTGCGAGGTCAGGTTGAGCAAAGAGGCAATTGCCACAAACCCCATACCCACCGATAGCATCAAACTCAGCGCCAGCCAAAACTGCCACTTATTCGACCAGTTCCGCCACAACGGATTGTGTTCCCCCGGCGGCTGCGAGTTTTCCCCAGACAAATTCGGCGGTAGTTCCAGATGCCCTCCCGGCAGTTTTCCCGAAGTAACCAACTCTCGGAGCTCTTTAAGTCGTTGGGCCCGGTTTTTCCTTGCTGGTAAGCGCACCAGCGACGAAGTATCCTTTGTTGACTCCAAGGATTCTGATGCAGACCAACGGCCTGATGTTTTGCGATCTTGACTCATATCCTCACCACAAACAACAACCAGCCTGTCTTAATTATTTCAAAACAGCGATCGCTGCTATTGACTGCTCTATAGAATGTATTCATAAAAAAACTCGGTAAGTGGGAAACGAGCGCGACTTCAGTCCTGAGAGGAAAACGACTCGGCGATTTCAATCGCCTTGAGTCTTTCCCCTTTCGGGTTGGAGGGGTATGGTTGCCCCTCCGATGAGGTATGGTTGCCTCAGTCTCCCTTGCGGGGTAATGTTCGCCTCGACCTGGTTATAAAGGCTTGTTAGACCTGCGACACTGTTTCAGTGACTTTAAAACTGTTTAATCGCAGGTGACAGAGCCCAAAACTGGCGGATCATTCGCCGGTGTCGTGACCTAAATAACGTCTCCTCTTGCGAGGGGTCTGGTCAGCATAGCTTGCTCGATTTCTCTTACAAGCTCAGTAGCTTTAGCCCGCTCGTTACTGACCACTTTTAAATACTCGTGCAGGCGAAAGACTAAAAGAGCCGATCGCCAAACCGCAAAAATCAAAATTTTGTGATTAGGTAATTGATAATGCGTAATTGGCAATTGGTCAAGGCCGTCATCCCTAACTCGCACTCAATAGAGCCAATTACACATTATCCTCTCAAGAACCGGAGTTTGATCGCAAATCGCCGATGAGTTCCGCAAGTTGGTCGCTATTAGCTTTGTAAACCTCGTTGCAGAAATGGCACGTAGCCTCAGCCCCCCCATCTTTTTCAATCATGTCTTGGAGTTCCGCTTCGCCCAACATTTTCAGAGCTCCCAAAACTCGATCGAACGAACAGCCACAGTCAAAGCGCACCATCTGAGTTTCCGGGAAAATTTCCAGCCCCATATCTCCCAGTAACTCTTCGAGAATCTGGTGCAGCGTTTTGCCCGATCGCAGCAGTGGCGTAAAGCCCGACAATTGAGCAACTCTAGATTCTAAAGTTTGCACCAATTTTTCGTCCGTTGCAGCCTTCGGCAGAACCTGCAACAGCACACCCCCAGACGCTTCTACCCCGCCCGCCCCCACAAACACCCCCAAAACCAGAGCCGAAGGCGTTTGCTCCGAGGTTGCCAAATAGTGAGTCAGATCGTCGCCAATTTCGCCGGAAACCAATTCTACCGTACTGGAATAAGGGAAGCCGTATCCAACGTCCCGCACCACGTACAAATAACCGTCACCTATTGCCCCGCCGACATCGAGTTTGCCTTTAGCATTGGGTGGCAATTCCACTTCGGGATTGTCCACATAACCTCGAACCGTTCCATCCAGTCCCGCATCAATCAGAAGCCCGCCCAGCGGCCCATCTCCTTTGATGCGAATGTTGACTCTCGATTCGGGCCGCTTCATGCTGGAGGCGAGTAACAGTCCCGCCGACATCGTGCGGCCGAGGGCGGCTGTAGCCACGTAGGAGAGCTTATGCCGCTGTCTTGCTTCTTCGGTGAGGCGGGTGGAAATGACGGCTACAGCGCGAATTCCGCCCTCTGCGGCTGTAGCGCGAATTAATTGATCGGCCATGAAAAACCTTACTTTGTCTTTTAATACCTTCTTGAACTATTTTAGAAGTTCTTGAAGGTTGTGGCAGCAGATAGCAGCAGTTGAGTCGGCGGGCCTGGGAGTGCGATCGAACTTCAGAACTCGCCTCTGTTTTCTATAAGACCTTGATCAACCAACTATTTCTTAACAAATATTCGGTCTCATTCTTCCACTTAAATATTTATTTAAGATGCCCGGAATAACGAGTGCATTTATTTTCCACAATCCACCGTGATCTCAGTCATTTTATAACAACTAACAACTAACAACTAATGACTAACAACTAACAACTAACAACTAATGACTAATGACTAATGACTAATGACTAATGACTACTGACTAATGACTAAAGCTTATCTTGGCGCTAACCTGACGATTACCTAACCTTTACCTTGGCAGGTTAAAGTCAGAGGCGTAAGTCTCAGACCAATGTTTTTTAGCTGGAAAAAAGAGATATGCCACCAACATCCAAAGCACTTTTAGCAGAAATCCAGCATAACACAGGAGCGAGTCGAAACTTGCATTTTTATGCCAAGGGCGAAACCATTCCTATGATGCCGCAAGGCCTTTGGCGAGTCTGTCAAGGTTTAGCACAACTGAGTACGCTTTATCCAACCGGGGAAGAAGGACTTTTGGGTTGGGTTGGGCCTTCGATGTGCTTCGGTTTGTGGTTGACAAGCTTGCAGACTTACCGAGCTACGGCGACATCAGATATTTATTTGATGTGGTATTCTATGGTGGAAATCGAAGCTTCTCCTCAATTGGCTCACGAGTTGCTGCCTCAAATGGTACGGCGGCTGCGGCAAATGGAAGCAATTTTAGCGATCGCCGGACAGCGGCGAGTAGATGACCGTTTGTATCAGCTTCTGCTATTATTGCAACAAGATTTCGGTCAGCCTGTGGTTGAGGGAACTCGTTTGAATATCCGCTTGACACATCAAGATATTGCTAATGCGATTTGCACGACGCGGGTAACAGTAACTCGAATGCTGGGAAAATTGCAGCAGCAAGGGTTAATCAGTCGAGATGGCGATCGGCATTTAATTCTTAACAAAGATGTTTTTGCGTCCACGTCGGATTTGTTTGGCTGCAACCCTCAAGCAGTGTAGCAAGCGCAGAAAAAAATCTTATTCTGCTTCGCCAATCAGCGTAAACGCCGCCCAATCTTGCGGATTTGGGTGCATCTTCATTGTCATCAGCATCGCTTGCCGCAAAGCTTGAGCTTTATTCGGGTTTAGCTGTAATTGGCGATAGAATTCTGCCATTAATTCCGCTGTCGCAGCATCGGGCACTAACCACAGAGAAACGATAATACTAGAAACTCCAGCACTAATTAAAGCACGAGATAACCCAAGCACACCATCACCTGTGAGTTTTCCTCTGCCAGTATTGCAAGCACTTAATACCACTAATTCAGCATTTAATTTTAAATCCAAGATTTCGCTCGAAGTCAGCAATCCATCATCATTTCCTGATGGAGCCAGGGCGATCGCTCCCGGTAAATCTCGCCTCTTCACTTCATTTAGTAATCCGTGAGTTGCCAGATGAATAATCCGGGCTTTTAGCATCTGTTGAGTAATCGATGCTTTAGTCGCTTGAGAGCCTGTAATCGGTTTAGTATTCAGAAGTTGGGCAATTGTAATTGCTTCCTGTTCGCTGCCCGGTCATGGATCTAATTGGCGCGGCGGGGTGCCAATTTTGGGCATGATTGGATTGCCGACGACGAGGTTATTTTGCAGAGAAAGTTGTCGGGCTTTTTGCCGTGATTGGCGGGTTAACTGCAAAATTTGAATGGCGGGAGCGGTGAGGATGGTATGTTTTTCTATCAGATATTGACCTGTCGGATCTTGTAAGGCGACAAAGGGAACTAAAAACAGGGATTGATGGGGAATGAAGATGATAGGAGCATTCGGGTCAGTAGGTAAAAGATCGGCAATGGGTTGAATGAGTAGTTGATAACTTTGCTGTAATTTGGGGTAGATTATGCGAGAATTAGCAGGGGTAGAATCAGGGCGATTAGCCGCTTGTCGATTGGCAGTGTCCCCCGATACACCCAGAGCATCGCGAGTGCCGCGAATCATCTCAGCTAAGGCTGTATCTGGCTCGTTTAATCCTCTCCTCCCGGTAGCAGCAGATACTCTTGTCTGTTCAGTGGCTTCGGGTAGATTGATGTTCAGAGTTTTGAGGTCAACTGAGCGAAATGTAATTTCACCAGTCGGCTTGATGACCCAAATATAAAGGGCTTGATTCTCAATAGTTGAATACTCGACGAGGGTAGCGTTTTGCTCTTTAGCGATTTGTTGAATTTGCTGGATATTGGGCGGGTTGATAGTAGTTGTGACAGAGGCAGATGCGGCAAGGCGAGATGCCAATAACTCCACAAAAGCTCTGGCTCTACCCCGCTCGGCAATTTCTAAAGCGTCATTAGTTTTTTTCTGAGCAATGAAGACTTGTTGTAAAGTGACGTAGGGGTAAGTTTGAGTTTCAAAGATTGACACTTTATTGGCATCGTCTAATCCAGCACGGACAGATTCCGAAACTTTAATACTATCAAGTAGGGTTTTCTCTGCTGCTGGGAGATTGCCAGAGTTGGCGAGAGCAAATCCCAGATTTCCCAGAGCTGTCCCCTCGCTTTGGCGGTCTTTAATTTCTCGCGCGATCGCCAACACCTGCTGAAGGTACTCGATGGCTTTGGCGTAGTCGCCGAGGGAAAGGTAAGCACTTCCCAGACTTCCCAGAGCTTTCCCCTCGCTTGGGCGGTCTTTAATTTCTCGCGCGATCGCCAACCCCTGCTGAGTGTACTCGATGGCTTTGGGGTAGTCGCCGAGGGAATTGTAAGCAATTCCCAGACTTCCCAGAGCTTTCCCCTCGATTTCGCGGTCTTTAATGTCGCGCGCGATCGCCAACACCTGCTGAGCGTACTCGATCGCTTTGGCGTAGTCGCCGAGGAAATCGTAAGCAATTCCCAGAATTCCCAGCGCCTGCCCCTCGCCTTGGCGGTCTTTAATTTCTCGCGCGATTGCCAACTGTTGCTGAGCGTACTCGATCGCTTTGGCGTAGTCGCCGAGGGAATTGTAAGCATTTCCCAGATGTCCTAGAGCTCTCCCCTCGCTTCGGCGGTCTTTAATTTCGCGCGCGATCGCCAACCACTGCTGAGCGTACTCGATGGCTTTGGCGTAGTCGCCGAGGGAATTGTAAGCATTTCCCAGATTTCCCAGCGACACCCCTTCACCTTGGCGGTCTTTAATTTCTCGCGCGATCGCCAAGTCCTGCTGAAGGTAGTCGATCGCTTTGGCGTAGTCGCCGAGGGAAAAGTAAGCATTTCCCAGATTTCCCAGAGCTTTCCCTTCACCTTTGCGGTTTTTAATTTCTCTATAAATTATTAGTGCCTGTTGCCAAGACTGCAATGCAGCTTGAAATTGACTAATCTGATACTGCTGAACCCCTTGGTCTAACAGTCGGTCTGCTTCGGCTTTCCGCTCAGCTTGCGTTTGAGCCAAGGCCTGAGAATTGATGATTTTAAATTGAGAGTTAGGGATAAATCGAAACTCACCTATAGTCAGCGCCGCTAAGATTGAGATCAGTCCCGACCATCCTATTTTTTGCAGTTTCATAACTTTTGAGTCGCCTCTGGTTTGAGTATCCGCTTGACGCATCTAAAATATTGCTAACACTTATTAAAGCTCAAATGCCACTCCATGAGAATTGTTTGTCTTAATTTTCATCTCGCTATCTACAGCAATAGATTGGCAGCCCGAAACGATACAATTAAGCGGTGCATCTATTTAGGACTAAACTCAATGGCTAACTCAACTCCAGAAACACCGCAACCAGACAAAAAAGAATTAGCTGACATCACAGCTAAACCTCAAGAACAACAAGAAGAACCGCCAAATAAGGGTGACGGGCGGAAATAGTCGATCGACATTCATCTGTGACGATATAAATCTCGAATTGCCTTAAGAACACCGACTTCTTTTTTTCTCAAAATCAGTGTTCTTCCCTACAATACCGGTTCCTATAAATTGGTATTCTGCCAGTAGTTTTTAAGTAATAAACTAACCCGATTTTTGCCAAAAACCGGGTTAGTTTGCTATTGACAAATTATTCCGTTTGTGTATTGCCGTTGTTCGATCGCAAATTCGGCTTTTCCGGCTTCCCTCTGCGTCCATCCAAAGAAACCACATCAGCCTCAGAACTTTCCCTAGCCACCCGAATCAGCAACCCCGACAACAACAAACTCGCCAACATCGAAGAACCCCCGTAACTAAAAAACGGCAGCGGCAAACCCGTAGTCGGTAAAACCCCCGTCGCCACCCCAATATTCAGCAGCGACTGTCCCACCATCACCACCATCACCCCAATCGCCACCAACTGACTCTCAATATTCCGGGCCCGCGTCGCCACCCTCAAAGCCACAGTAGAGTATGCCGCCAACATCAGCAACAGCGAGAAACCTCCCACCAAACCAAACTCCTCAGCAAACACAGCAAAAATAAAATCGCTGTACTGAATCGGCAAATAAAATAACTTTTGCTGCGACATCCCCAAACCCACACCCCAAATGCCCCCTGAACCGACAGCCAGCAGACTTTGAATCAACTGATAGCCGTCTTGCATCGGATCAGCCCAAGGATTGAGAAAAGACATAATCCGGCGGCGCTGATATTCCCTCAAACTAATACTTAAAACCGCTAAAAGCATTCCCCCCATAGCCGTTGCGCCCAACTGCAAGTAAGGCAAGCCCGCAGCCAAAGCCACCAACCACAAAGTCATCCCGCACAAAGCCGTGGTACTTAAATTTGGCTGCAACAAAATTCCCAAAAGCATTGCACCGAAAATTAACAGCCAAGTTAAGCGAACTTTATTCGTCAACCGGGACCAGTTGCCGAAAATGCGGGCGCTTTGGAGAACAAAAAACGGCTTGATCAATTCAGAAGGTTGAATAATCGGAACCGGGCCCAAAGATATCCAGCGAGTTGCCCCGTTGATTGTGGTTCCCACCCCCGGAACCAAGGTCAGCCACAGCAATCCCAGCAGCAACAGGACGCCTAACTGAGCTGTTTTCAGCAGGTACCGTAGGGGGGAGTATACCATCAAGTTAAAACCTGCCAGCCCGATCGCCACTGCGATTAGCTGTCGTTTAAAATAATAAAGGCCATCTCCAAATTCATAATTTGCAATGGGATAGGAAGCCGAAAACAATGCTGTCAGCCCGACAAACAGCCACAGAAAAGTCAGCCACCTCAGCCACCGAGCCTCAGCGGCCCATTGAGAGGCGCTGGGGTCAAAAAAGGGAATCAAGCGTCGAATGTCATTAGCCATAGGATTTTAGAATGCTCTCAATAAACTCTAACAAAGATGGCTAAAGTACCAGATTGGTTAATTTACGCATTAATCTGTTCGCTATTATATGGTTTGTGGGGATTTTTTGGCAATTTAGCGACTAAATATATTGACTACAAAACTGCTTTTGTTTATGAAGCAATTGGCGCTATCTTAACTACTTTATTTATTATTATCCAAACTAATACTTTTAGTTTTGAGGGAGATGTTAGGGGAATTTTGTTTGCCATGTTAGTTGGCGTTTGTGGCACTGTGGCCTCATTAGTATTTTTTATAGCCCTTGGCAAAGGTGAAGTTGCCAATGTAGTGAGTGTTACGTCTATCTACCCGCTGATTACTATATTATTATCGTCTTTATTCTTGAAAGAGGCTATTACGTTACCACAAATGCTTGCTGTTTTGTTAGCGATAATCGCAGTTATACTGTCTTCTTATTGAAATATTTGTCAATGATGAGATTAACAACGCTGGACATTCTTCCTTCTACTAGAGGAATCCTAAATGATTCAGATAAATTTGTAGGGGTAGTGCTAAGGGTGCCTACCCCCTATCTATCGGGCAACCACGGGGGATTGCCCCTACAATAATTATGCAAATGATGCGAGGATTGCTATATAACAACAAAAAAGAGGTCATCGCGACCTCTTACCCCTCTACTAATCCAGCTTCGGCTCTTAAAGTAAACCTGTATTAGCTCCGGGCTTACCGGTAGCCAGTTGCACTTTAATAATTCTGCCGCCCATTTTCATAATTCTTTGCTGTTCCCGGAACCAGTTGTCGTAAGGAACGAGCTTAGTAAAATAGGTATTTTGCAATTCGCGCTGAGTGCGGATGCGGGTTTGACTTGGGACGCAAGCAGTCACCTTAAACATTCTCATGGGAAACTAACTCCTGAGTAGGTTTACAGATTATTAGATGGATTTTTTAAAGATTGAAGGCAGGGAGTTAGGAGTCAAAACTAGCTCGTTAAAACTCGTCGGGCTTTCTCGGCAAGCCTTTGACGGTCTAGCAATCACTCTCAACTTCCCTGACCTCTTTTCAAAGTCAAAGGTAACAAGTCCAAAGTAAAAAGTTAAAAGTTAAAAGAGGCAAGAAATAAATCTTCTTCCTTCTTCCGACTTCCATCGGACTGAAATCTGTTACATCCGTTACATCGGTTACATCCGTTACAGAATCCGTTGCCGAACTTCCTTCTTCCTTCTTCCTTCTTCCTGAGTCTTAGCTCAAGCCAGAGCAGATGTAGTCGAAATAGACGCCCATTTCTTTACCAGCGTCAGAACCGACCAAACCGGCGGTGACTTCTTTCATTGCTTGGATTGCTTGTACGGTAGAACCGATGGGCACGCCCAAGGAGTTGTAGGTTTCTTTCAAACCGTTGAGCACGCGCTCATCGAGGATGGAAGGGTCGCCAGCTAGCATAGCGTAGGTGGCATAGCGCAGGTAGTAGTCCAAGTCGCGGATGCAAGCTGCATAACGACGAGTGGTGTACATATTGCCGCCGGGACGAGTTACATCAGAGTACAACAGAGACTTAGCAACTGCTTCTTTGACGATTGTGGCTGCATTAGCGCTGATGGCGGTAGCGGCGCGGACGCGCAGTTCGCCAGAAGCAAAGTAGTTCTTGAGCTTGTCTAGAGCGCTGATGTCGAGGTACTTACCTTGAACGTCAGAGGAATTGATAACGGCGGTAATTGCGTCTTGCATGGTTGTCTTGTTTCCTAGAAAGTGGCTGAGTCAGTCCAATTTTGGAGCGAGAATTTGGGATTTGGGATTTGGGATTTGAGATTTTTAAGTAGACGCTTATCTGCAAAAGCTTGTAGCTTGTTACCAGTAACGCCCAATTTTTCAATCTAAAATCGAAAACCTAAAATCGAAATTCCTTACTGCATCGCACCGATAACGTAGTCGAAGTAGGAGGAAGCTTCGGAAGCATCTTCTCCAGACAGCAGCGAGCTTGCTGCATTTTTCATAGCGCGAACGCCTTCGGCGACGGCTTCAATCGGGGTGCCGAGAGATTTGTACATTTCGCGGACGCCGACAATACCGATTTCTTCGATCGGAGTAATGTCGCCAGCTACGATTCCGTAGGTAATCAAACGCAGGTAGTAGTCCATGTCGCGCAAGCAAGTTGCGGTCATTTCTTCGCCGTAAGCGTTGCCGCCGGGAGAAACAATATCAGGGCGTTTTTGGAAAAGTTGGTCGCCTGCTTGTTTGACGATGCGTTCGCGGGATTCGCTCAAAATTTGGGCGATGCGGACGCGGCGTTCACCAGAGGTGACGAAGCTTTTGATCCGATCTAATTCACCTGGGCTCAAGTAGCGAGCTTCGGCGTCTGCGTTGACGATTGATTTGGTGACGATACTCATCTTGTGTGTACCCGCTGGATATTTTGCAATTGCGAACTGCTCCGCGCTGAGCTAGCGACGGCGGGCGCTTGCATCCCTTACCTTTCATGCTCAGGCAGGAGCTTTGACTCCGAAGGTCGGACTTTCCACAGCCAGCAACTGTTGAAGTTGTTGGGGGGCGGCTGCCTTCGGTGTTTGACGGCGCTTGTTCTTCACACCGGTGCGCTTGTGAGTGCCCGCACTAAGCCTGTCGCTTACAATACCATAAATGACTGATGCGATCTTTAATTTATGATAAAGATTGCAGCAGGCCACTTAGTGGCGATCGAGTGACTGTCGGACAGTTAGTAAGGATATTGCTCCTCGGACGCAACTACCTCTCGCAAGTATTTTGAGGCATTATGTTCACATTCTGAGTGTTACTGTAATAGTTTGTAACATTCCTTTTCATATTTGGGCCCTCGCTTGGGTCGGAAAAGTTAAAATTTCCCCGTTAAAAAATTGCTAAAATTATCTTGCAGCAATGGTTACAGGCGATATAGGCCTCGCGAGGGAGTTGTGACGGGCGAGGGCGCGAGGTTCAAAGGCTTGGCCCTGAGATGGAGGGAAGCGGGAGATGGGGGGAGACAGCGCGGAGACAGGGGCCAGATGTGCGATCGTCTCACATCTTGCACCATTCTCAATAATTCTCGGACGGGCCGGATCTCTTGCCCAAGGCGTGTCAACTTAAGGTAAAACCGATAGTCCGTCAGGGGTTGAAACCCCTGCCTCAAAGCGAAAGTCCTCTAAAAGAGGACTAATGAATGATTCAGTCCTCTTTTAGAGGACTTTCGCTATTAGACAGGGAATTCATTCCCTGGCGGACTGCCGGGTGAGCGGGAGGACTGGCGGACTAAAAGCTTAAGTTGACACCAATGGCTGCTGCCCAACTTTTACTCCCGGCAAGAACACTCACTCACTCTTTGTGTTTGTGGAACAGGCATCTTGCCTGTTCTCGATCGCGATGCCAGATATAAAATTATCGGAAATCCTAACTTTCGAGCTTGTAGCTAGATTTGACTCTCACTTTTAATCTGGTGCGCCGTGAAAAGAAATCTATCAGCCCTTAAAAAAGCTTTACAGTTTGGGATTAGCGGTGCAGTCGGCGGTTTCGTCGGCAATCTAATCACCGAACCTTTCATGCAGCGAGTCCCTGGTTCGGAATCTTTTTTTGACAGTGCTTTTTTTGACAGTGTATTGTCCACAGCTCGGTGGTTTGGATTAGTAGGCGGTGGCATTGCTACTGCTATCATGTTCGGCTATTATTACTATATCAAAGGCAAGCCTCAAATTAAACAGGCTTTAAAAAATGGCGGATTGTTTGGTTTAATAGCAGGAGCAATTTCTGGGGCGATCGCCGAAGGTATTTACAGCGGAATTGGCGACGGAAACAACGAATTATTGCGAGTAATTTGCTGGGGAATAGCTGGCAGTTTGTTAGGACTGGGACTGGCACAGCGGATTCCTAATTTGGGAGCGCTTCGCGGCATGGGAGGCGGCGGTGTTGGGGGTGTGTTGGGCGGCTGTTTGTTTATTCTGTTTGCTTACAATTTATCCGGTACGGCGGGTCGTTTAGCTGGCTGTGCTGCGATCGGTTTTTGGATTGGCATCATGTTGGTTGTAGCTGAAACTTTGTTCAACAAAGCTTGGCTAGTAATTAGTTACGAGACAGGAGCAAATCGCACTCTGACTCTGGGTTCGGAACCGATCACTTTTGGCAGTGATGAAAATTTGTCTATTATCTGCATTCCTAATGTTTCGCCCTTGGCTATGCGGTTTGAATTGGAAGCAGGTCAAATTGTTTGCGAGAATGTTGATAGCGGGGCCGTGAGTTATTTGCGATCGGGCGACCAAAAGAGAATCGGCAACTGTACAATTACAGTAGGAAACTCTGACTTGCCAGCCCCAACACCGACAAATCTTCCGCCTACCTTTATATCAGATCAGCCCGCAGTAAATTCTTTTACCAGCGGTCAATTTTCCCTGAAATTAGGAAGTCGAGTTATTCCTCTGAGTGCGGGAACTCAACTATTCACCTCTGACCTACCGAGTTTAACAGCCGCAGCATCTAACGGTCTTGTAGCTATAGTGACTTCTCGATCGAGAAACGAGATTTCGTTAGGATTGACCAATTTGTCCGATCGCGCTTGGTGGGCTACAGACATTCAAGGCGATATAAAAATGGTAGAACCTGAAAGTACCCTAACTTTGGCGTTGGGAACTCAAATCGAATTCGGTGAAATTGACGGCGAGATTGTGTAAGTAAGTGAGTACAAACTCATCGAATAAAATCATTTACAATCAGCCTTTCCTGGGCGGGCTCTCCGGCCCAACCCCTACTCCCCACAAGAAAATTTAGTCGGTGTGGAACGGGCATCTTGCCCGTTCTTAACGGGAGCTCCGGCCCAACCCCTACTCCCCACAAGAAAATTTCCTCTTTGTGGAACGGGCATCTTGCCCGTTCTTAACAGGATATCCGGCCCACCGCACAAGAAAATTTCCTCTTTGTGGAACGGGCATCTTGCCCGTTCTTAACAACAATTCAAGCAGAACTGCCACTAACTCCATTAATTACCGCCGCACCAATCAAATGAGCCAAACGCAAAGCTTCAGGAACTTTACCAGTGTCTGTCAAACGCTGGAGCACCCTCGCTATTACTTCGGGTTGTTCGCCGCACACTTGAAAAAAGAAAGGTTCAAAAGCGTGAATTTTACCAGCGCGGCGCAACAATTCTAAACGGTATTCCGAGTCGGGTAAATGGCGGAGGGCTTTTTCAACAGCAGCTAAATCTGGTTGGCGGCGCATGACAGCAACGCAAGGAATTTGTAGCCGCGATGCTAACTCAGGAAGGTCAATAATATTGAAGCCGCCGAAAGCAATTCCGTCTAGCAAAACCAGATGCAATTGCGGCAGAAACTTGCCTCCGACGAGTAGCCCAGAAATAGCATCCGTGGCATCTAATCCGTCTGGGAGGACTTTTCCCCACACCATTCCTTCAAATCGAGTTCCCCCGCAGACTATGCCCGCGATCGACACCAGGCTGCCGCTTGTACGAGAAAACGGAGCGTCGTCAAAGCCAATAACCTTAATTGTGCGATCGAGCCTCAGCAAATCTGCCAGTTTCAACTTGGGGAATTCCGTCAGCTAAAGTTTTTGACATTAATTTGACTTCTAGATATAGTATTATATACCTTAAAGACCTCATTACTAAAAATATTTTAGACAATTGACCAAAAAATACATAGCAGCGATCGACCAAGGAACCACCAGCACCAGATTTATCGTATTCGATCGCCAGGGACAGATAATTTGCAGGGACCAACAAGAACACCAGCAAATCTATCCCCAAGCAGGATGGGTTGAACACAATCCCGATGAAATTTGGCAGCGCACCCAAAGCGTGATTAAAAATGCCCTCGAAATCGGCAATATCGACCCGAAAGATATTGCTGCACTCGGTATTACCAACCAGCGCGAAACTACAATTATTTGGGACAAAAAAACTGGCAAACCTTACGGTAATGCCATTGTTTGGCAAGATACCCGCACTCGCTTTATTTGCGAGCAATTAGCTGAAGTTGAGGGCAAAGATCGATTTCAAAAACGATGCGGTTTGCCGCTGACAACTTATTTCAGCGGGCCGAAAATTAAGTGGATGCTGGACAATATTCCCGGATTGCGGGAAGCTGCAAATCGAGGGGATGCGATTTTTGGCAATGTCGATACTTTTCTGATTTGGCACCTGACTGGCGGCGCGCACATTACCGATGTTACCAACGCCAGCCGCACGATGCTGATGGATTTGCAAACCCTCGATTGGGATGCCGAAACTTTGGAAATAATGGCAATTCCCCGCCAGATGCTGCCAGAAATTCGCCCTTCGAGTCAAGTTTTTGGAACTGCAAAAGGATTGCTTGCAGGTGTTCCGATTGCTGCTGCTTTGGGCGATCAGCAAGCCGCCCTCGTCGGGCAAACTTGTTTCAGTCCGGGGGAGGCGAAAAATACTTACGGTACGGGCTGTTTTATGCTGCTGAATACTGGTGAGGCGATCGTCCCTTCAAAGCAAGGATTACTAACAACAGTCGCCTACAAGATGGGGGAATCGCCCGCTGTGTATGCTTTGGAAGGCAGTATTGCGATCGCCGGAGCTTTAGTGCAGTGGCTGCGGGACAATTTGGGCATCATCAACACATCTGCGGAAGTAGAAACATTAGCAAATACAGTCGAAGATAGTGGCGGAGTTTACGTTGTCCCGGCATTTTCTGGACTCTACGCGCCCTATTGGAAAGACAGCGCGCGGGGAGTAATTGCAGGTTTAACTCGCTACGCGACTAAGGCACACATTGCCCGCGCAGTATTGGAAGCTACAGCGTGGCAAACGCGAGAAGTATTGGATGCGATGAATCAGGATTCGGGTGTGCAGCTTTTGTCTTTAAAAGTAGACGGAGGAATGGTGGGAAATCACACGCTGATGCAGTTTCAGAGCGATGTTTTGGGAGTGCCTGTGGTGCGGCCAGTGGTAGCAGAAACTACTGCACTCGGTGCTGCTTATGCGGCCGGTTTGGCGGTGGGTTTTTGGAGTCAGCTAGCCGAATTGCGGGACAATTGGGCGGTGGATTGTACTTGGGAACCGAAAATGCCGATCGCACTTCGCGAGCAAAAATATCGCTTTTGGAAAAAAGCAGTTTCCCGCACATTCGATTGGGAAGAATAAATCGCTGAGTTAAGTCCAAAATGCGTATTTAGTGATATCATTAAACCCAGCACTATTTTTTACCTGGCAAATAAATGATTTCACTAAATAACTTTAAAAAAATTCTCACCGCCTTTCTATTGATACTGACACTGGCCTTTGTAGAAATCGCCACTAATTCCCAAATCGCCCTCGCAGATACAGCTACAAATCCCACAACCGCAGCCGAAGTATTCAGCACCAACTGTGCAGGCTGTCACATCAACGGCGGCAACATTATCAGGCGCGGCAAAAACTTGAAACAAAAAGCATTAAAAAAATACGGCATGGATTCCATCGCCAACATTTCCAACTTAGTAACCAACGGCAAAGGTATTATGCCAGCTTACAAAGATCGTTTGTCGGAACAACAAATTATCGATGTTTCAGCTTACGTGCTATCTCAAGCTGAAACCGATTGGAAATAGAACCTCGGTAGATTATTTATAGCTCAATACGCTTGGGTTAAAACTGTTTACTCCGAGGAGATCCCCCTAAATCCCCCTTAAAAAGGGGAGTAGGGGTTGACTTTGAGCAACTTCTTGTCCCACCCCCTACCCCCCTTTTTAAGGGGGGCTAGGGGGGATCTGGCTTAACTGAACGGTATTAATTTATAGCTTAGGCAATCTTGCCACAGACATCACATATTTCTTTACCGCAGGTTGAAGCGCGAACAGGGTTTCACTTTCGGCTTGGACTGTTTCAATTAGCGATCGCCTTAAAAGCGATTCCAGGGCCTTCAGCAATTCTGAATCCCGATCTTGCTGAATATCGGAGTACAATTTTTCACACCCAACAGGCTTGACTTCTTTCGCCATGCAGTGTAATAGCTGGATTTCTAATCCTGATAAGCGATTAAACTGCCGAGATAACGTATCGCTATAATCTCCCAGAAACAGCCCGTTTCTTAAAAAGTTAGCAATGCTGTCCCCAAACATATCATGAATAGTTGTCGTTACTATTTTTAACGCTAAAGGATTGCCGCTGTATGCCTCTATCAATTGTGAGTATTCACCTTCTTCAGACAAACCCTTGTTTTTAAGGATTTCCACAGCCGCTTCTCCCAAGCTACCCAATTTCAATGACCGTACAGATTGATTTTGCCCTTCTAACGCCGCAATTTCTTTAGGTTTTTCGCAGCTAGTCAACAGCAAGCAACTTTGATGCTGCGATGTTCCTACTTGTTTCAGAAATTCCCCATACACTTGATATCCTTCTCGATAATTTCCTGTTAACTCCTCAGTGCAGAAAACAGCTTCCCACTCATCTAAGATTATCAAACATCGACGCTTTTGTAAACACTGAATCAGGCGCTGGATACCATCAGCGATGATTGTCGGTTCTATTGCATTTGTGGAAGCGATTAGGTTCTCCAGGGAAAACTCAATCTGCGAGATCGCAGATTGAAAAAAATTTTTATCCTGAGTAATTAACTGCAATTTATCTAAATCGCTTTGCGGTTTATCAGATAAAAATTCGATTAAATTTACCAGAGTATCTGCCAACACAGGTGCATGACGGAGGTTAACCCAAATTAAGCACTCAAACTGGTGTTTAATCAGATTTGTTAGCTTAGATGTTAAAGCAGTTTTGCCAATGCCACCCATACCCAATACAGCAACTAAGCGGCAGTCTTCCTGTAAAATCCATTGTTCTAAGTTAGCAAGTTCTGTTGTGCGCCCGTAGAAAATAGACGTATCCACCGCCAGCCCCCATTCAGTTCGATTTTCGATGGGAGTTTGGGGAGTTTGAGTATAATTTCTCAATGTAGGAAGCAATGTTTCTCCATTACTCTTTTGTTGATAACCACGTATTTCTAGCATACTTGGGATTTCTTTCCAGTCTTTCGGTTGTTGCAGCGTCAAAACTTGAATGTAGCGATACAGCCCTCTCGATAAGTCTACTCTAATACCGGCACATTCGCGGTGGAGTGCGGCGGCGATTTCCACCGGACTATAATTGCAAAGCAATCCTCGCAGGTAAGTTTTTTCTAAAGGAGTGAGTCGCTGCTTTCTACTGCAAGTGTAATCTTGCTTGGCCGCTGTCAAGTCTGCATATAACTGTTCGAGATTCCAGCAAGCCGCAGCCTCTATAAACTTTTGTGCTGGTATTTGTAAAGGTTTATTTTGGTAGGTCATTTATACTCACAAGCAGAAGCACAGTCATAATTATTGATAATTTTACCAGCTTAAGGGTCTAACTTTCTGCCTATTTTTACGGGTGTGTGAGGAAAATTTAGGTACAACCTTTTAAATATTACAATACTTACCAGAAAGAATTAGTTTAAAGCCCCAAGCCCGATCGGGAGAAATTAAAAGCAGACTATTCATTACTCCAATCCTCTTCCAGGTAGAGGTCGCTGTCCCAGGTCAACTGTCAACTGTCAACTGAATAATGAAGCGATCCGACTCCTGGCAACCCCGTTTTTTACCGAATCTATGGGCCCGCTTGAAGTATTTTCTTAAAAAACCCCGTTTCCGAGCCCCCAGGCGTAAGTCCTATATTAAAAAGATAATTTTTAACCTAGTGTACTCACAAAAATACCTAATAAAAATACTAAGAGCTCTTAGGTAACTTATCGGTATTGAGTGTTTTATAAATGTAGAAGACAGGATTTTATAACACCTGCTATCAGAAAAGTTAAGAGGACAGTTTAAATGGCATCAGTTCAAGTGACAAATCAGTTAACTACAACTGACAAGGATATCCCCACTCCTAATCTTGGCGATGGTCCTGCAAGAACTCGCGCTAAAGATTACCTCTTAGAGGTAGAGTTAGTTAATCAGCCTATATCAATTGATCTTTTTAAAGATCTCAGCACTAGCTTCGACCCTTACTTGCAAGTCTTTCAGGTACCCAAAGGCAGCAGGGGTGCGAATGTCACTGATACGGGTCTTCTTATTGCTCAGGTTGATGATGGCGGCAGCGGCGTCAACTCAAAAATACCGAGTTCTGGTGTCCAATTCTTAAATGGTGCTAATTCGCTTACAAGTCTGCCTGGTGTGGACTATGTAGTCCGCGTGACTAGCTTGAATACGTTAACACAACTTCCTCAGCCTTTCACATTACAGGTTGCAACTCCCAGTGGGAGTGTCGCCTTGAAAGACCCCCTAACAGGTGCGAATTTAAATGCAGGAGGCAGTAGTGGTATTCCCGTCGCCCGTTTCTTTGACAAGACGGCAGGAGGGCATTTTTATACTACAGACCGAATAGAGAAAAGTGACCGACTAACCAACCCTTCTCGTTTCCAGAGTGAAGGCGATGAATTTGTTGCTCCAGGCGACGGTAACGCCAAGGTTCAACGCTTCTTAAATACGGCATCAGGAACCTATTTCTTTACGAATAAACCTGGTGAGATAACGTTTGTTCGCACCTTACCCCAGTTCCGCGATCAGGGGGAGGTTTTCAATTCATATAGCACCGCAGTTCCGGGTGCAATACCCGTCTATCGTTTTACCAACCTGGCGAGGGAACGGGAAAATCCGCTAAATATTACACACTTTTTCACAAGAAGCGAAGAGCAGCGGCGGGCGGTACAGGCGAGGTCAGATTTCCGGGATGAGGGGGTTGCTTTTTATGCTCTTCCCGCCTAAGCAGGCAGTTGGATTCATCTAGGTTTAAAATGAGTAGTAGGGTGCCTGCGACGTACCCTACTTTTTTATCTATTAAACTTTTGGGTAACAAGCGATATTTTGGTCATCCTATGAACAATCTCAGTAGAAAACCTTCCCTCTTCAAGGCTTTAACTGTCATTAGCTTGTGTTTGTATCTAATCTTAGCTATCAGCCCGCCCGCTTTCGCCTCGATTCACAAATATCCAGAAACTGCCGAGACAGTAATGTTCCGATCCGTACAAAGCCTGCGTGATACAGACGATAAAGCATGGCAAGTTGTTTTGTACAAGCGAGTCAAGTCGGGAGTAGTAAAGTCTTTAAATCTGAGATTAGTAGGATTTCCCGGAACAGAATTGCAGCATCCTGTTCCGCTGAAAGTTGCGGCGGGCAAGCGGGAAATGGGCAATGCTAATGATATTTGGAACGAGTCGGGTTTGCCAATTAATGTCGGAGAATACGATTTCAAATCAATAATTACACAATTGGAAAGTAATCGACCTTTGCTGTTGAGTTTGCCTGTGAAAAATCTAAAAGAAACAGAATTGCTGGTTCCTCCTTTTGCTGTCAGAGAATGGCGGCTGTTGTTAGAAAGAAACTAAATATATAGCGGTTCTCAAGCATGGTGAGGTATGCCCTATGCCCACGGAGGCCTATGCCCTATGCACGTCGGGTATCTCATGTTACTGAGAAAGGCTATACAAATTTAATCGCACTCTACATTTAAAATCGATACAATTTCCAATGTCACAAATCGTTATGTTTAAATTATGCCTTAAGGTAGATTTAACGTATTTGAAGAATAATGTGGTCGGGCAAAAACTAAATAGATCAATTTAATCGTACTCTACATTTAAAATAGCTAAAGTTTCAGGGATGTATTAAAAATAACTTTATTTACTTAGACCTTAAGGTAGATTTAACCTATTTTAAGGGTAATTATGAAACAAACTCAAAGCTGAGTTAGTCGGGTGACAAAACTTCAGTGTTTTAACGTAGGTGTATTCAGGGTGAAGCTACTATGACTTTAATCAGTAAAATTGTCCGCAAAGCTTTGGCAACAGGTTACTTAACGGTTGAGGCAGAAGAACAGTTGCGACAGCAGTTGCAGATGACCAAGTATGGTTTAGAAGATTTTGACGCTTTTATTAATTTGCAGAAAGAGGTGATGGAAGGTAGGGTGAAACAACAAGCTTTGGAATTGTTACGATCGCGCAAATGTTCTGCGACGGCTTGAATCCAGTTCGATCGCCCTTTTGGATCAATGGGATAAAAAATTTACAGCATCTTCTATTTTTATCCCTAACAGGACTTACCCATTAAGACCGAAGAAACCGGGTTTTTTACCTAATCTCTGGCTGAAAACGAAGAATTTTCGTAAAAACACCCGGTTTCTGACCACCCGTGCGTAAGTCTTACCTAATTAGAACTTTCCAGCGCGATCGAACTTGACAAAAATACCAAAATCGCGAATAATGGTAGATTGTCTGTCTAAATCCGGCTCGGATCAGGTTAAGACATTCCAAAAGCTGGAGAGCAGTCAGCAGTCAAAAGTCCACAACGACCAATGACCAAAGACTCATCAGCTACCTGTACGGCAATCTCAACAACCATCCCATGACTTACGCAATCATTGAAACCGGCGGCAAACAATTTCGGGTAGAACCAGGCCGCTTCTACGACATCGAACTGCTTCACGTTGAAGCTGAATCCAAAGTCACCATAGACAAAGTATTTCTGATCCAGCACGAAGGCGAGGTTCATATCGGCCAGCCTTTACTAGAAAATGCCACTGTAGAAGGAACGGTTCTACGGCATTTCCGGGGCCGCAAAGTCCTCGTCTACAAGATGAAGCCGAAAAAGAAAACTCGGAAGAAAAAAGGGCACCGTCAAGAAACAACTCGCTTTATGATTGACTCCATCAGCGTCAACGGTACAGTCTTGGCCGCCAGAGACTTAACTCAAGCAGTTGTTGAAACTCCCCAAACCGCCGAAACTGATTCAGAATAAAAAATAGTAAATACAGTTGAGGATATTATGGCCCACAAGAAAGGTACAGGCAGTACACGTAACGGACGCGACTCTAATTCTCAGCGTCTGGGTGTCAAAAAGTACGGCGGTCAAGTTGTCAAAGCTGGCAACATTTTGATCCGTCAACGCGGCACTAAAGTTCACCCTGGTAATAATGTTGGTATCGGCAGAGATGATACTCTGTTTGCCATGATTGACGGTGTGGTGACTTTTGAGAGAAAAGGCAAAACTCGCAAGAAAGTCAGCATTTATCCTGTTGTAGCAGCACCTGTGGCTGAGCCCGTGGCTGAAGCTGTCGCAGTTTAATTCCTCGTTCCTAGGCTATGCCTGGGAACGCATATCTAGAGGCTATGCCTCCTGATTTTCTATCTCAATATACCCAGATACCCGACTTCTTTAAGAAGTCGGGTATCTAAGGTTTGGTAGACAAGTTTTGTGAGAAATAACCGATGATAAACAGCCTTGAACTCAAGAACTTTGGACCTATCCATCAGTTCAAGTGCGAGAACTTAGGTCACATTAATTTGATTATCGGCGGCAATGGAACAGGTAAAACCATTCTGCTCAAAGCGCTTTACAGTGCTATGCGAACCCTAGAAGAGTATAAACGGGGCAACGAACCACGCAATGCTTCCGAAATACTCGCAGACAAACTGTATTGGACTTTTGAGATAGAGAAAATCGGCGACCTTGTGAGCAAAGGAGCAGATGAACCACTATCTTTCAAGCTCAATTGTGATGGTCAAGATTTTTATTATAGATTTGGTAAAGACACCACGAAAAATATCCAAACTCTAGAAAATCATGTTCCACCTCGAAGTAGTAATTCTATTTTTTTACCTACAAAAGAAGTTCTCTCCCTGCATCATATCATTCTACAATCCCGCGAACAGAGCAAGACCTTCGGTTTCGATGATACCTATCTCGATTTAGCACGAGCACTGCGCCAACATCCTACAGGTGGCCGAAATTACCAGCAGTTTGCTATGTCCAGAAAGAACCTAAGCGAGATTCTAGAGGGAAAGGTTGAGTATGATGAAAATTTGGGGCGTTGGCAGTTCAAGAAGGGGAATCAAAAGTTCCCTATTGGCGTAACGGCAGAAGGTATTAAGAAGATTTCCATTCTTGACACCTTACTAGGGAACCGTTATCTTGACCAAAAATCGGTAATCTTCATCGATGAGCCAGAATCAGCACTACATCCAGCCACAATTTCAAAGTTTCTCGATATTATTGCCATGTTAGCTGAGTGTGGAATCCAGTTTATCATGGCGAGTCACTCCTATTTTGTCATCAAAAAACTGTTTCTCATTGCACAGAAAAAGGATAGACTCTCAATTCCAATAATTTCTGTGAAAGATAATCGTTGGGAGCTCGCAAATCTCAGGGAAGGGTTGCCAGACAACCCAATTATCGACGAATCAATCCATCTCTACAAAGAAGAGGTGGAGCTGGCATTGCAATGACGACTGAGCCAATTATTGAGTCTGGGATGACATTCGGCCCTTACCCAGAAGGAGATTGCTTCTACATTGAGAAAAGCGAAACTTATCAAAAAATCAACGAAGGCGTGAAGATAGCGGAGTTCTTACTGCTCCATTCCCAAGATGACTCTATAGTATGGATTGTGGAGGCAAAGCAGAGTTCCCCACGTCCTGAAACTCAGCCGAATTTCGATGAATTTCTCCTCGAAATTCAAGAGAAGTTGACCAACGCGCTCACTTTAAGTGTGGCAACTTGCCTAAAGCGCCATTCTACCTATGAAGAATTGCCTAACTCCTTTCAAACCCTTGATCTGAAAAAAGCCAGTTTTCGCTTAATACTGGTGATCAAGGGACATCAAGAGGCATGGCTACCACCGCTACAGGATGCGCTCAAAAAAGCACTCAACCCTACAATCAAAACTTGGAATTTATCTGCGACTTCTGTGGTGGTGCTGAATGACACAATGGCTAGATTACAAGGATTGATTAGCTAATTTGTGGCTAGCCTCCTCCGACAATTGTGACAACTTCTAAGATGTCACCTTCTTGCATCTGTGTAGCTTCCCAAAATTGTTTGTGCAGAATTTCGCCGTTGTACTCCACAGCCACCAAGCGCGGGTTTAATCCCAATTCTTCTAGTAATTTTGGTAACGGTGTGTCGATCGCACAATTGCGGGTTTCTCCGTTAACTTGCAGCGCAATTTGATTTATCATAAGTAAAATATCAGTTTTCAGGGCGGGTTTGGTAACAAAATTATATTTTATGCACAGATTTCCTGTGCTCAACCCGCCCTACAAATCTCCAATCAACCTAGCTTTTTCCGTGCAAAGCTTTTTGAGCTTTTAGATTCTGCATCCGAATCAACTGCGAGATGAAAAACTGCGTGACTAAAGTAGGCTGTTCTGCTTCCATAATCGCGCGTACTATGGCAACCCTTTGAGCTCCCGCATTCAATACTTCATCGAGGTTGTTGATATCAATTCCGCCGATCGCAAACCAGGGAATCGGTGACTTAGTAGCAGCATACCGCACATAGTCCAAACCTGCCGCCTGTTTATCAGGTTTAGTAGGAGTGGAGTAAACAGGCCCAACTCCAATATAGTCGGCTCCCGCATCAACCGCTCGCTGCATTTCCTCGCCATTGGTAGTCGAACAACCGATGATGCGTCCCGGGCCGAGCAACTTGCGCGCTTCTGCCACAGGCAAATCTCCCTGTCCTAAGTGTACGCCGTCGGCATCCGCTGCGATCGCAAAATCCACGCGATCGTTCACAATCAGCAAAGCATCATAGCGGTGACAAAGTTCGCAAAGCTTACGCGCGTTGGCCAGCTTTGCGCCGTCGTCTGAGGTTTTGTCGCGGTACTGCACCAAAGTCAGTCCCCCTTGCAAAGCAGCTTCCACGACTCCCAACAAGTTGTCTCTCGGCGAAGTTACGAGGTATAACTGCGATCGAAGTAACTGCTGGTAGCGCCGGTAAGCCAGCAAATCGCTTTCGAGAGTATAAACCCGATAGCGCATCTGCTTAAAAGCCGCGCCCATATTCCGATCGTAAATTTTGCCATACTCTTCGAGTACCCGCAGAGCTTCTTCCACCCGACAGAAATTCGCCTCCAGTAGCTGCTGAATGCTCGAACGCTGCTCTTCCTGCGGGTGAGTCAACTCCGTACCCGGATCAGCCGGCGTATCCCTAGCACTGCGAAGTTCTGCGACGTGCCAAGCAGCCAATTCTTGACGCAGTTCCTTGCACTCGCCAGCTAAATCGGCGCTGTTGAGACCAAACCTGCACCATTCTTCAATAATTCTCAACCCTTCGCGCGATCGATCTAAATTTGCATCTAAAATCCGGCAGAGGGCTGGCTGTGCCGGTAAAGTTCTGTTTTGTTTGTCGGTCATTCACAACCACCCTAATTATAATTAATCCTACCAGTCAAACCGCTACATTGTCCCACGCTGTCAAGATTGTGGCAAAGCAGGCGGCTTAATTTTGCCATAAACCAATGTAAATTCGACAATAATTTTTTAAGTTTTTGATGAAAACAAAGCATAATAGATCAAACTTGATGAGAGTGGAATCGTTAAACTGCATACCACACTTCGGAGGAGAGCCGTGAGGTTAGCAGAACAACACAAAAGATTAACAGAAGAAAACCCCAGCAGGCGGGTGAAATCAAAGTTCGATCGCGAAAACCCGACACCGAATTCGGGAAGCGGAACTCGGATCGCAAATCAGTGGGGTTTATTTATGCTCCTAAATTCTCAATATAGCGAGTGCAAAGAAAAGCGATCGCAAAAATCTTGTTTGAGTTCTTGCCTTCTGCTCGTTTTTGCGATGACCGCTTTTTGCACCCCTCCACCCTCAGTTATCGCTGCCGGGATACCGGGAGTGCAGCTACTTTCTCAGACGCTGCAGAGCGAGATCAACATACTGTACGTCAGCTCGATCGGCGGCAGCGACACAGGAGGCAACGGCAGCGATCGAGCTCCGTTTAAAACCCTTACCTACGCCTTAAGCGTCGCCCCGCCCAAGACAGCGATTTTGCTAGCGCCCGGTACTTACAGCGAGCAAACCGGCGAAAAATTTCCATTAATGCTCAGGCCCAGCGTGACAGTTCAGGGAAATCCCCACACTCGCGGTCAGAATATTGTCATCAAAGGCGGAGGATATTTTATCAGTCCGACTTCGGCGGGTCAAAATATTGCGATTTTAGGCGCAGATGGGGCGGGACTCAGCGGGGTGACTGTGACGAATACCAACTATCGGGGTTACGCTTTGTGGATCGAATCGAGTTCTCCGACAGTTGTTAACAATACTTTTTCTGGCAGCACTCACGACGGAATTTCGGTAGTGGGTACTTCCAGGCCGACGATTGGCGGGAATGTTTTCTCGAAAAATGGAGCTAACGGCATTACTATTTTTGGCACTTCCCAGCCGGAAGTTCGAGATAATGTGTTTGAAAACACGGGATTTGGGGTGAATGTAGCGCAGAACGCTTCGCCTCTGCTAATCGGTAACAAAATTACTCGCAATAAGGATGGCGTGGTGGTGCAAGCTAATGCTAGGCCGGTGCTGCGTAACAATTATATCGAGAGTAACCGCCGGGACGGAATTGTGGCGATATCGAGAGCTCTGCCGGATTTGGGAACTGCGGCCGAACCGGGGGGCAATGTCATTCGCAACAACGGTCAGTATGATGTGAACAATGCGGCAAAAGGTCAAGTAATCCCAGCTTACGGCAATCAATTGTTGAGCAGCCGGACGACGGGATCGGTTGATGTGGCGGGAACTTTTACCCCTGGGCCAATGGGGGGAAGTGCTTTGCAGCGTATAGCCGATCGACCTCCCAACATCGGTGGCCCCGACACTTCTCTCCCTGCTTACACCCCCGGACGGCTAAGCCCCAGAGTTGAAAGAGCGCCACTTCCCCCGCCTGCGCCCGTTTCAAGGCTGCCGGTGCAAAATCTATCGGCACCGCCAAGCGCTCAGTTGCAGCAAGAGCTTTCTGGGAGGAATGTCGGTGCTTCATCGGTAGTCCCAGGGACGATCGCAATTCCTGTGCCCGATCCGAATTATCGATCGGTTTCGGAAAGTTCGGTACAGCAACCAATGATTCCTCCCAATTTTGATAGTTCGAGTTCGGTTGCTTCCGAGGGTAGATTACCGGTTCCTGGCCGCAACATTCCTATCGGAAGGGGCGGTTATGTACCTGCACCTTTAGGGGGGAATTCTTTGCCCGATGCCGGGGATAATTCGCCGTCGTTCGATCTACCATCGGCTTTGGGTTTGCGCTATCGAGTTGTGGTGGATACCAACAGTTGGGGCGATCGACAAAAAATGCAATCCCTCGTTCCCGGTGCTTTTCGCAGTTTTGCCAGCGGGCGACCCGTGATGCAAGCCGGTGCTTTTCGGGAACGCGAAAAAGCTGAGGAATTGGTACAAATGCTCAGCGCTAACGGTTTGAATGCTCGAATTGAAGAAATTAAATGAAATGGTCATTAGTCAGTAGTCAGTAGTCATTAGTCAGTAGTCATTAGACCTCTTTCAAAAATAACTAGGACGGGCAAGATGCCCGTTCCAAAATTTTATTAAAAGGACTTTTGCAAGAGGTCTATTAGTTTGTCAACTGTCAACTGTCAACTATCAACTGTCAACTGTCAACTGTCAACGATCAAAACTTTTAGGGCCTAGCATATCGGATGCCAGACCCTAAAAAGTTTGTAAATTAAGTTGATTCAAGTGGGTTTTTAGCTCTGCTGAGTTTCAGCAAACTACAACTAAGGTGGACTTTTTGGCAACTACTCTGGAGACGAGCTAGCTATCAGCGGAGTCTATTCAGACTTCTGTGTTTGACTGTTGTGCGATCGCAAATTTTGATTAATCCAATAGCCTCAAGCTATCTAACCAATACGAATCGCAATGTCAACCTTTATTTACTAATAAGCTACAGGGTTCAGGCGTTGCCTGCGAACTAGAGCCGATCGGGACAAATACTCTAATTTCAAATTTTTTATCCAAGTTTTTGGTGCTTCTTGGTTTTGCCCCTCATGTTTTTAAGTTAACACCAACTGCGCGCCTAAAAACACTTTCTTTACCAAACTTGACACTTTTTGACGTGCAGAAATACTTCCAAAAGCGATTATTAACAATTTGTACGATCGCGCGATACCGCAACGTGCATAGCCGGCACTATTTGCTTGGTGTCAACGCAGCAGAGCTTCCCAAGTTGCGCGGCCGACAATGCCGTCTGCTGGCAGTTGATATTGTCGCTGAGCCGCCTTGACAGCAGCTTGAGTTTCCGGGCCAAACACGCCGTCAGCACTCACGCGCAAAAATCCCTTGGCCCGCAGCCGTTCTTGCAAATCTCTGACTGCCGGCCCGCGCATTCGTCTTCTTAAAACGGGAAAATTGGTGGGCTGCGCTTCGGGGCTAATCTCTGAGTTGTCGGCAGTTGCAGGATCGTTGGCGATCGGGTTTTCGATCGCACTCGGAGTCGCAGGAAACAGCCGGTTCCAAGTATTTTGACCGACTATGGCGTCGGGAGGCAGACCTGCTGCTTCCTGGAACTGAGAGACAGCTCTAGCGGTGCTTTGTGAGAAAATCCCGTCTACAGTGCCAGTATAAAAGCCCAACAATTGAAGAGCAGCTTGGAGTTCGATCACTTCCGAGCCGCGGCTGCCCAATTTGAGCGTGGGGCGGACGATCGCACCTGTTTGAGCGATCGGGCTGTTGCTGTTACTCTGTTCGGAGGTAGGTAGCTGTGCGACAGCAGGAGTAGGGGCGATCGAGCTCATTGCCAATAAACCGCACAAACTCCAGCCGAAGAGCAAACTTGGAACCTCGCGGGCTTCATTCCAGCTTGCTGTCAAGTTTTGGAACATTGGGAATTCGACCTCTGCAAAACTGGTAGCGATCGTACATCAAATCTGGAAAAAATTTACGCATCCGCCCGCGCAGGGCATGGGGCATGGGGCATGGGGCATGGGGCATTGGGCATTGGGCATTTCTGATTCCCGGCCCTTCCCTTTCCTAAAAATAATTTATCCCCTGAAATAGCTGCAATTGGCAAAAAAACTGCTAGATTGCCCTACAGAAAACATTGAACCGCGTTCATTGGGCCCCAGCAACACCATGTCCGAATCCAGAACCCTCAGCCAAATAGACATCGGCAACGTCAACATCGGGAACTTCCAAGTTGGCAGCATCAGCGGCACCAAATACAACGACCTCAACGCCAACGGCCGCCCTGATCCTGGAGAATTCCCCATTCCCAACTGGCAAATCTACCTCGACCTCAACAACAACGGCCAGCCTGAGTTTAACGAACCTTCCACCCTCACAAACCCGCAAGGCAACTACATCTTCGCCAACCTGCCGCCGGGAACTTACCAAGTTAGGGAAGTCCAGCAGCCGAACTTTCGCCAAACTACCCCAAATCCCGCACCCATCACGATTACCAGCGGCACAAATGCTGGCAATATCAATTTTGGCAACAACTTTAACGCAGGGACGATCGCAGGGACAAAATTCAACGACATCAACAACAACAGCAGCCGAGATCCTGGGGAACAAGGGCTAGCTAACTGGCAAATTTACCTCGACCTCAACCGCAACAACAGGCTCGACGGTGGCGAACCGGTTACTTTGACAAACGCTCAGGGCAATTACGCTTTTGTCAATATTCCCGCAGGTACATATTTGGTCAGAGAAGTCCAGCAACCGGGTTTTCGCCAAACCACGCCTGACCCCGGCCCGGTTAACGTTACTTCCAACGCGACTGTCAACAACATCAATTTTGGCAATGTCTTTTTTGTCGGCAGCATCAGCGGTCTCAAATACAACGACCTCAATGCCAACAGCGTCAGAGATGCGACAGACCCGCCTCTGGCTAACTGGCCAATTTACATCGACCTCAACGGCAACGGCAGCTTTGAGCCCGGCGAACCCAACACCATCACAAACCCCCAAGGCAACTACACTTTTGCCAATGTTTCTCCCGGCCGGTATTTGGTGAGGGAAGTCCAGCAACCGGGATGGGTACAGACTACGCCAAATCCAGGCCCGATCGACATAACTGGCAATACCAATGTTGTCGGCGTCAATTTCGGCAACAATTTTCCTACCGGCAGCATCAGCGGCTTCAAGTTCAACGACCTCAACGGTAACGGTATCAACGAACCGACGGAACCGAGAGTTGCCAACTGGCCGATTTACCTTGATTTCAACAACAACGGCGGCCGAGACCCCAACGAACCTTCGACTTTAACAAACCCCCAAGGTAATTTCTCTTTTATCAATTTGCCTCCAGGGACTTATGTGGTGAGGGAAGTCCCGCAGCCCGGTTTTCGACAAACCACGCCAAATCCGACTCCGATCGCCGTGGGCAACGGCACAAATGCCACTAATCTCAGCTTTGGTAACGTGTTGGTGACTGGCACGATCAGCGGTGTGAAATTTAACGATTTTAACGCTAACGGCCGCCTAGATCCGGGCGAACCGCCGATCGCCAACACTCAGATTTACATCGACCTCAACAACAACAGCAGTTTAGATCCGGGCGAAGCGAGTACCTTAAGCGACGTTCAGGGCAATTACAGTTTCCGTAACGTTCCTGTAGGTAGTTATGTTGTCCGCGAAGTTCCGCCGCCCGGTTTCATTCCAACGACTCCACCTGCGGTGGTTGTTGTCTCGGCAGATATTCGGGCTAGCAACATCGATTTGGTGACGGGAGAGGCTGACGGTAGGTCGGCTAAATCCTTGGGCGACCCGCTGACGGATGCCAGTAACTATGCGGGCGAACCGGCGGGCAATATGGGGGCCGATAGCTTGCTTTTGAGCCAGTGTCGTGATAGTGATCAAATTAGTAAATTTTTGAGTGATGGATTTTTTGCAAATTTAGGCAATACTCCTAACTTTGGGCAACAGAATGTCGGTCTGGAGCCTAATGGACAAATTGGTAATTTTGTCAATACCAATGAATTAAATAATCCGGCGATCGCTCACTCGTTGGTGCCGATGGCCGCAAGTGATTTCTCGGTTATGTAGGGTGACACAAAACTCGATCGCCCGGAATCCCAAACCGCAGATAAAAATAACGAAGAGGTGAAAGGGCGATCGCGTGATACCCTATTGTTGGCAACATCCAACACTCAAGCCTAAGTTCCGGCAACTCCGAAGCTGGCTTGTATATTGGTTGCAAGATTCAGAGGCAGTAGCATCTCTGTGAGTGAGAAACTATCAGGTAATTCCCCCAAACCCGCAGGGCTGTTTCATTCGACCTAGGGGCCGTGCTACCCCTACAAAATTCATGTTTTTGGTGAGAATGAAACAGCCCTGCCCAAACCCGATCGGCGTATTTCCAGGCAAAGCAAGTCATATCAAGTCCGGTAGCTCGATCGATGCTGGGATATCTGTCATTGGCAATCCCAGAGGAGGCGATCGTCTAGGACAGCGAACCAGGACGAACAAGAACAATGCAGCCGGACTTGATATCAGGGGGGAGAAGTCAGTCTTAGGCTTTTTAAAGCTCGAAACAGCAAGTATGTACGGACAGAGAAGGTGTGCAAATCCTGAAGATGTTGCCCTCAAATTGCCAGGGTTCTTCAAAACCTGATATACTTGCCAGCGACTAAGCTTGAGGCATTGTTGTGTGAGATGGGAACATTACCTCAAGTACAGACGTATGTAAAATCGAGTAGCGGTTGTCAGCTATTAGTAAAAACTACTCAGCAAGTTACAACCCATACAGTAGTCTGTAATTTACGTGGATTTAGGTGTGAAGGAGAGAAATCATGGCAGATTTAGATTTAACTAACTTGGACGAGCTCAGTGCCAAGCAATTACAGCCAGTTGTGGTTGGGAATGCTGGCCCGGCAATTTTAGGCATCAAGTTCTTTGACCAGAACCGGGATGGCATCAGACAGGCAAATGAACCAGGTCTGGCGAATGTCCCCATTCTCATCCAAACAGCAACAGCAACAGGTAGCACAACAGTATCACCCGGAGTAAATGCCGGGCTACGAACCACGACGGACGCTAACGGCGCGTTCTCATTCATAAATCTTGTCCCCGGCAATTACGTACTCACGGAAACGGCAATACCTCCTGGTTTAACCCCTACTACTCCCAACCCCCTAGCTGTCACCCTTGGCAACAGAAATGTCAACGTTTTCTTTGGCAACGGCCCAGTCGATGTAGGCAGCCGAATCGTTGGATGCAAATATTTAGACATAGATGCCGACGGCTTCCGAGATGGGAATGAACCGGGGATTAAAAATGTCAGGATATATATTGATTCAAATGGCAACGGTCAACGCGATGCAGGGGAACAGAACACCTTAACAGACAAAAATGGTGCATGGTCGTTCAACGTAGCACCCGGAACCTACAAGATTCGGGAAGAACGGATCAGACGACAGATTAGTTCTGTTACCGGACTAGAAGTTAACGATAACCCTCCAAACGCCGAACCCTTAGAAACAAACGATTTTCCCCAAAGCACTCCCCCCGGCAACGTTCCCGTACTGGACGTGACAGTAGCAGCAGGTCAAACATTTGCCTGCGCTCAAGTTGGCGATACTCCGCTCTATCAAATTGAAGTTAACAAGTTTCGAGACCAAGACCGCAACGGCTTGCGAAATCTTGTTAATGGACTCTTGGAACCCCCCATTGCCCGAGTACCGTTTATTTTAGATGTGAACGGGAACGGTCGCTGGGATGGAGCAGGCTCCGAACCGATAGCCATCACAGATGCGAACGGAGTCGTTACCTTCAAGGATTTGCGAGCTGGCAATTACAGAGTCTTGGAAATTTTTCCAGGTGTACTGCCTGCAGAAGTAGGTGGCGGTGCCCCAGGAAACCTCAATGCTCCAGTAGCAACCACTCCAAACCCCGCTCTGGTTTCGGCACCAGGGCCGCAGGCGCGATTCCAGGGTACCATCAGCAAAGAGCAACCGCTCCTAGTAGCAGACTCAACCTACACGCTGAAACCCAACGACCCTAAATTCGTAGACACCAACCGCGACGGCGTTCAACAAGTCGGTGAAAGAGCGATCGCCACCACTGGTGAGCGGCCGATTTTTGCTGCGCCAGTTACAACTTTACCAGCCCCCAACCCCTCACCATCACTTACCTTTTCTCCGGTTGGAGCTACTGAGGGTATTGGCAATAATGCAGGTGTGGGCAACACTCTACCACTCATCAATGTCTTCAAATACAACGACTTGAATGCCAACGGTCGCTACGAACCAAATCAGGGTGAAGCGCCAATTAGGGGTATCAGTGTCTTCCTGGACACCAACAATAACGGCACTCCTGACACTGGAGAACAGCAACTGAGCACAAATGAGCAGGGAAGAGCTGCCTTTACCAACTTGTCACCGGGCAACTATGTCGTCCGAGAAGTGGTACCGCCGAATTTCTCGCCTTCTACTCCCGATCGCGTTGATGTTACCCTGAACACTCAGGACGCCAACGTTACCTTTGCCAACACACGCAACAGCAATATCACCGGGTGCAAGTTTGAGGACTTCAACCTAAACGGTTATCGAGATGGCAATGAACCAGCTATTGCTGGTGTCACCATTGCTATCGATACCAATGGTGACGGTGTGTTGCAAGCAACAGAGCCCACTTCTATTACCGATCAGTTTGGTACCTTTGCATTCACCAATTTGCGCCCTGGCAATTACAGCGTTCGGGAAGTATTACCTTCGGGCTTCTTCAAAACGACTCAACCGCTGGATATTGTTCTCGGTGCGAATCAAACCTTTACTTGTGCTTTGGTGGGTAACTCTCGCCGCTATGACCTCTTGGTTCCTAAATTCCGAGATGACGACCGCAACGGTATACGCAACGGAAACGAACCGCCCCTGGCCGATGTGCCCTTCACTTTGGATTTCAACGGCAACGGTCGCTACGATGCTGCAACAGAACCGCTGGTGAGAACTGATGCTGCTGGTATTGCTCGGTTTAATAATTTGTCTCCAGCCAGCTACTCGGTTTTGGAAGTCTTCAATACTCCGGGCGTTACCAACAATTTCCCGATCCCAACTGGGCCCAACCCGGTTAGCTTTGACGTGCCGGGCCCTAACACAGTGCCTACGACATCTGTGACGACCCCAGACCCATCGGGAATAGTAAGACTAAGTAGCATGCAGGGGGAGGATCTGCTGATTGGTAAATCTCCGGAGGAGCCAACTCCTACCGATCCTCTGAATAACCCCGGCATTTCACTTGATGCTACGGTTAAGGCCAGCGTCGATCACTTGCTCGGAGGTAGTCCAGGTATTAGCTTTGCTAATGAGGATCTGACCAGTTTAAGCCCAGTGGCGAGTGCAATACCTGTATTGGTGCCTGGAGATCTGACCAATTTACTGCTAGGTACTACGACTACTACTGAGCCTAATTTGTTTAATGTTAACTAGGGTTTCTAGTTCGAGACTTAGCAATTAGCAGCTAGCTTGTTTAAACAGCACGTCAAATGATGTTTTGGCGTGCTTTTTGCTGTTTTGACAATAATAACAAGCGGTTTCGATCGCCCGAACTGTCTTTAGTAGTAGACTACGATCGGCAAAAAGAGCGATTCCCTAGTTACAGAAAACCTTTATTTATAGAGGTAGAACTTAGAGGAATATGTTATGCCAACTCAACAACAAACCAATCCGGCTCAACATCAAGAACAGCAACCCGGTATTGAATCCGAGATGACTCCGCAACCTCAATCCTTCGCGGAGGGATATCGCGGTAGCGACAAATTGCGCGATAAAGTAGCCTTAATTACTGGCGGAGACAGCGGTATCGGGCGTGCGGTAGCCCTCGCCTTTGCCAAGGAAGGCGCTAACGTAGTCATCAGCTATCTTAACGAAGATGATGATGCCAAAAAGACCAAAGAGGCGATCGAACAACAAGGCCGACGCTGTATTGCGATCGCCGGCGACATCGGCGATGAAAGCCTCTGTCAAAACCTTGTAGAACAAACAGTTAAAGAATTCGGCCGCCTCGATATCCTCGTCAACAACGCCGCCGAACAGCATCCCCAAGAAAGCATCGAAAACATCACCGCCGAACAATTAGAGCGCACATTCCGCACCAACATTTTCTCAATGTTTTACCTCACAAAAGCCGCTCTCAAACACCTCAAAGAGGGAAGTGCAATTATCAACACTACCTCTGTCACCGCTTACAAAGGCAATCAACAATTGCTAGATTACTCCTCCACAAAAGGAGCAATTGTTGCCTTTACTCGCTCTTTGTCTCAAAGTTTAGCTGAGAAAGGAATTCGCGTCAACGGAGTCGCCCCCGGCCCGATTTGGACGCCTCTAATTCCTGCAACTTTCCCTGAAGAAAAAGTGGAGAAATTTGGTGCAGACACGGCCTTGGGACGCGCCGGTCAACCCGATGAAGTTGCCCCCAGTTACGTGTTTTTAGCTTCCAAAGATTCGTCTTACATGACGGGTCAAATTTTGCATCCCAACGGAGGATCTGTGATTAACGGCTAAAATCTTCTTGCTTCCAATGCTCGTAGGGGCGGGTTTTACCGAAAATCTTTGAATGAAATTCATAATATAAATAAACTCGCCCCCGAGTTGTGGAGGGCGGGTTTATTTATATTATGAATTAGCCGAAATATCTTTCGTGAAACCCGCCCCTACAAATAATATATATATTTATTTATTTATTTATTAAAATTGTCTTTCAAAAAAACAGTAATCCCGCCACCTTGGTAGCGGGATTGATAGGTTGCAGTTTAGCTAGTTTTTAGCTCAGCTAGAGCTACAATTAGCTTGCTGCTGAATTAGCTCAGGTTAGCCATTTCTTGCTGGATAGTGCTTTTGGCTGCTTTGAATTGAGTAGCCATTTGTTCCATTTGTGCTTCGCTCAGGTTGCGGCGAATATGAGGGAACATATCGTTTTCTTCTTGTCGAATGTGATCTTTAACCGCTGTTTGGAGCTGTTTGATTTGGTCTTTGAAATCAGAAGAACTAGGGTTGAGAGCCTTAATTTGGGCAAGCATCTGCTTCATTTCTGCTTGCTCGCTGTACAGTTCTTGAGTATTGCCGTAGTAGCTGCGAACTGCGGGATAAACAACTTGTTCTTCTGCTTCTGCGTGAACGCTGAGGTCTTTGTAAAGTTGACCGAAGAATTCTTGCAGTTTTTGAGGATCGTCGGTGCTTGCGATTTCCATAAATAGGGTATCGGTTTTGCGGTGATCCATTGAGATGATTTCGGTGATGTTCATCTCATCTTTGCTGCGGGTAACTGCACCGCCGATGATGCCTGTCATGGCTGCCATTGCATCTTGCACGCGAGCCCAAACGCCTTGGTCGGGGTCTTTGCCGGTTAGTTCGCGCACGCCTAAAATTTCGAGAACTCCTTTGAGTTGTTCTTGGTGAGCGCGGTTCTCAAAGTTAACTGTGTTGAGCGGGGTAATGGCAGCTTCGATGTCGGCGCCGACTACTTGAGCAGCTTTGTGAATTAACAAACCGGCCATTGTTTGTTTGTGTTTGAGCAGTTCGTGCTGGGTGACTTTTTCAAACAATGTGAGTTCAGAACCTTGCATGAGTTTCTGAACTTCTTCAATCATTTTGGCGCTGGTTTCTTTGGGCTCGGTTTGAATTCCGTATTGAACGATTACGGTTTCTAATACGCCCAAGTTTTTGCGATCGTCCTCGAGCATATCCCGGAAGCGCTGGGCTAGTTCGGAGTCGTTGCAGGAATTGATGAACAATTGCTCGTTGGCGATCAACAGATTTTGCAGCGCTTTCATGTCTGCTAATTTCATCGCGATCGCTTGGCGCTTGGTATCTTCTAAGGTAGCTACCATCAGTCGTTTCTCCTCTTAAGGTCTTTAGTGTTCTTACATCTCTTAATTTATTGATATATTCTGATAACATCCTCTTTCTCCCGACTGATTCATTAATATCCCGTGCAACCTATTGACTTTTGAGCAAAAAAATGGTAATAAATTAAGGCTCAAGGTTGTTTGAAAAAAAGCAAAAATTACTTCCTGACCACTGCCCACTGCCCACTGCCCACTGCCCACAGTCAACAGTCAACAGTCAACAGTCAACAGACTTTTGTATCAATTAATCCCGATCGCAGAGCTGGAAAGCGCTACCATAGTTGCAGCCGAAGTTAACTAAAGTTTAAGAATAACTAGCTTGTCTCAACTGCTCACTGCTTTAGAGTTCCCAGCCAATGTCTGGAAGCTGAATAATGGGTTAACGGTCATTCACCAGCGGATTTCGGCCACACCGGTGGTCGCGTTAGACGTGTGGGTAAGGGCTGGCGCTACGCTGGAGCCGGATTCTTGGTCGGGAATGGCTCATTTTCTAGAACACATGATATTTAAAGGGACGGATTCGATCGCCCCGGGAGAATTTGACCAGGTAATCGAAAATCGCGGCGGTGTCGCCAACGCAGCTACAAGTCACGACTACGCGCATTTTTTCGTCAACGCTGCGGCTGATTATTTAGCAGAAACAGCGCAGCCACTGGCAGAATTGCTGCTGCGGGCTTCGATTCCGGATCGGGAATTCGATCGGGAGCGAGATGTGGTGCTAGAAGAAATCCGTCAAGCTCAAGACAATCCCGATTGGCTGGGTTTCCAAGCAATGATGGAAACAGTTTACCAGCGACATCCCTACAGGCGATCGGTACTCGGCACGGAAGAACTGCTGATGTCGCGAACTCCCCACGAAATGCGCTGTTTCCACCGATCGCACTATCAGCCGGAAAATATGACAGTGGTGGTAGTCGGCGGAATTGATGAACAACAGGCCAGAGATATTACGGGAAAAGCTTTTGAGGAGTTTTCCGATCGGTGGGATTGTCCAAAATTAACCGCAGAGGCGGAACCGCCACTGATAGAAATTCGCCGTCAGGAACTCTGTCTCCCCCGATTGGAACAAGCGCGGCTGATGATGGCCTGGACGGGTCCGGGAGTTGAACATTTGCAAAGTGCTTGCGGCTTGGATTTGCTGTCAGTGTTGCTGGCAGACGGGCGGACTTCGCGTTTAGTCAGGGAACTGCGGGAAGAATTACAATTGGTAGAGGCGATCGACAGCACTTTCTCATTGCAACGGGAATCGAGTTTATTTACTATCAGTGCAGTCTTGGACGCGAAGGATGTCGAAGAGGTGGAATCTCGGATTTGCGATCGACTTTGGCAATTGCAGTCTGAGCCTGTTTCCGAGGTAGAATTGCTGCGCTGTAAGCGTTTGCTGTGCAACGATTTTGCTTTCTCGCTCGAAACGCCGGGACAGCTAGCCGGTCTTTATGGATATTACAATACGATCGCCACTGCCGAATTAGCGCTCAGCTATCCCACCAGGATTAAAGCGTTTGGGCCATTAGACCTCCAGCGCCTAGCTCAACAATATCTCTCTCCCCGACGCTATACGGCCGTGGTACTCAAACCAATCTAATAACGGTGGACGGTTAATTGAAAAAAGGTAAAAGAAAACTTGCAACTAAAACAGCAAGAGCGATGGTTACATTAAGTCACGATCGTTTTAAGCATATGCCATAAAAAGTAGATTTAGGTGGATTCCTAGATTTACCGGGTTAAATGTATCTGTTACTGTGGTCAACAATCAACAGCGAACAGTCAACAGTCAACAGTCAACAGCCAACAGTCAACAGTCAACAGTTAACAAAGAATTCAATGAAAAATGAAATCCAGCGCACGGTTTTAGACAACGGTATTGTTGTCTTAGCAGCAGAAAATCCAGCAGCAGATATTATTGCAGCTAGGATATTCCTGCGGGCCGGCAGTCGCTACGTGCAGCCGGAACAAGCAGGATTGTGTCACTTGCTGTCGGCGGTAATGACTAAGGGAACCGATCTGCTGTCTTCGCTGGAAATTGCCGAGCGTGTAGAATCGGTGGGAGCGAGGTTGAGTGCCGACTCTACTACAGACTATTTTTTAGTGAGTTTGAAGACGGTTTCTGCGGATTTTGAGGAGATTTTGGAGTTGGCGGCGCAATTGACACGATCGCCCACTTTCCCGGAAGCTGAAGTCGAACTCGAACGCCGCATTGCCATATCGGCAATTCGATCGCAACAAGAACAGCCATTTGCCATCGCCTTCGAGCAATTGCGGCACGCGATGTACAAGGAACACCCCTATGCTTTCTCTCCCTTGGGCACGGAAGCTACTATGTCAAAGCTCACCAGAAACGAGCTCGAACAGTTCCACAAAACCTATTTCCGTCCCGATAATGTAGTTATTTCTGTAGCCGGCAGAATATCCACCGAAGATGCGATCGCCCTGATCGATCGAACTTTTGGGGACTGGAAAGCGCCTTTAACACCCCTGCCCACTTTAACCGTACCCCCCCTATCACCTTCCCCTAAATCGGTCGTTAAGGCGCAAGATACGCAGCAAGCAGTGATTATGCTGGGCTACCTCGCACCCTCTGTCAAAAATCCCGACTATGCAGCGATTAAGTTGCTGAATACTTATTTGGGTAACGGTTTGTCGAGCCGATTGTTTGTGGAATTGCGGGAAAAGCGGGGCTTGGCTTACGACGTTTCCGCGCTCTATGCGACGCGCTTGGACACGGCTCAGTTTGTGGTGTACATGGGTACGGCGCCGGAAAATACAACGACTGCTTTTGAAGGATTGCGTACAGAAGTCGATCGACTCGCCAACATCGAACTAAGCGAGGAAGAATTGCAAGCTTGCAAGAATAAAATGCTCGGTCAATATGCTTTAGGAAAACAAACTAATTCGCAAATTGCCCAAGTTTTAGGCTGGTACGAAATTTTGGGATTGGGAATTAAATTTGACCAGCAATTTCAAGAAGAAATTGCACAGGTGACAGCTTCACAAGCGCGGGATGCTGCTAAGAAATATTTTGTAGAACCTTATATTTCTTTGGTTGGCCCGGAGGTGGCGATTACAGAGTTGGGTGTAGCGGCTGTTTGTTAAGGAATGAGAATTAAATAACTTCCACTCTTGAAAGTGGGATGGGCGTCCCGCCCGTCCTTTTTGGACGGGCG
>NZ_JAUBOZ010000211.1:0-4376 GCF_036700475.1 Microcoleus sp. T2B6
AGTAGGCATTGACTTTTTATAAATATCATCATATTATACTATGCAATATGCGTTTTAGATGCTGAACAGCTTATCAATCTAGCGTGTTATAATAAATTATCGATAAATAAATAGTGTGAAAATCGAGGTTAAGTCTATGTCTTCTCAAAATAATACCAATCCTATAATAAATGTGATCCAAGCATTTTCTTGGGTGACGATATTTTTTTGTTGGGGGTGTATTAGATTGTTTATGTTGTGTTGTCTTTGGACACTTAAGCTACCGTTATATATAAGTATTATTGGTATTCCCATTGCAATAATGATTAATAAATTGGAAGAGAATGTTTTAAACCCTGTGGTAGATAAAATTTTTAAGTTGATCGCTCGGATGCTAGGTATGTCAGAGGCTTTATTGGGCGAAGAATAAAAAAACTCCATAAGGGAGAAAAAAGGGGAACTGTGCAGTACCAAAACAGTACCCGTACAGTATCAAAACAGTACCTTCATTTCCGTCCGAACACGCGATCACCACCGAAATCGCCTACTTTATGGGGAAGAAAATTTCTGTAACTAATTATACGCTGAGAACGTTAATTGATGAATTGGGTACTGAGTGTCAAAATGTGATTACTTTAATCCATCAGCTTCAGTTACCTGATTTGAGCGATCGACAAAAAGCTGAAATTCTAGCAGACTTCCTGAGTGCTGCCATTCATCTGAACGTTCACTGCGGAGAGGATTTTCAGACACTAATTGCTGAGGAAATTACACAATTGTCGGATGATGATGAAGAGGATTAAGGAGACGCGGGCGATTCCCTACGGGATACCTACGCTTCACGCACATGAGGAAAAAGCCCTCCAGTCACTTCACAGAAAGGCTAAAAATCCTCATAAATAAGGAATAAAGTCCTTACTGCAAACTTGTGAACCGGGACTTTTGCACTGTTGTTTAATATTTTAGTTTAGCTGCGTGCTCACAATAATTTTTTGCACGCGATCGCCCTTAATTTCCACAATCAAATTAGAAGCCTTTTGGTCATTGCTGTAAGTCAACCGAGTCACTCCACCCTGCACAGATTGCGACCCGTAACCGTAAGTTTTAACGACTTTTTGGCTGTTATCTCTTACCTTGACACCATCAATTGTCAGAAACTTGGGATTGGTAGTAGAAATTAAATAAACTTTGCCCTTCCATGCTGCTACCGTCAATCCTGAGTAGCTTAGCGTGCGAATCTTGCCGCCGATCCCAGGGCCAGCAGGTTTAGTTTCGTCGCGCTGCGGTTTTCCCAACTTACGTTTTGCCTCTTCTACAGGCATCCCCAACCGAACGCCGCCAATCCCCAGGCGCGAATAGTTCAGCGCCGCCGGCTTTTGTGTCGCGCTGAGCATTCTTTCTAGAGTCGCAACAGTTTGATTCGTAGCGGGGACAGGGCGAACTAAAGCAGCAAATCCTAAGCTCGAAATTGCGAGATTCATCATGATGCCAACGACGGCTGTTGTCACAAATATTTTTACCATTTTTTTATAGCTTTATTTGGCAATGTATTCGCGCGATCGCCCGCTAGATCCGGATTGATACTAATAGGACTTACACAAACACTCCTCGACGCACGGCGATGCTCTGAAACCGAATTTTTTTACCAAAACTACACAAAGAAACCCGGTTTTTACCCTAAATCTTAGGTTTAACAGTGAGGTGTTCAGGAAGAAACCGGGTTTCTAGCGCCAGCTAGGTAAGTCCTGACTAATATTTTTTAAGCTTTGAAAACCGCCAATTTCGGGCGAACCGAATTTGCTCCCGCACAACCTTGCGTCCGCCTGCGAGGACTGAAAGAAAGAATAAAGGAGGTAAATCAACGGAAATTGCTGTGATATCCTAACAAAAGCCATATCTCGATAAAATTAGCAATTTAGATGACCGCAACAGATTCTACTAAACACCAAAAATCCAAGGCCCTCAAACCGGGTAGCCGCCGCCCCGCTAAAGAACTTTGCAGCGAGTGCGGTTTGTGCGATACATATTACATCCATTATGTCAAGGAATCTTGTGCTTTCTTAACACAGCACATCGCGGAATTAGAAGAAGAGATTCACGGGCGATCGCGCAATCTCGACAATCCCGACGATTGGTATTTTGGAGTCAGTCAAAACATGATGGCGGCTCGGAAAAAAGAGCCGATCGAGGGCGCTCAATGGACGGGGATCGTCAGCACAATTGCCATTGAAATGCTCGAAAAAGGAATTGTAGAAGGCGTTGTTTGCGTCCAAAATACAAAAGAAGACCGCTTTCAACCGATGCCGATAATTGCTAGAAATCGCGAAGAAATTCTGGCAGCAAAAGTCAACAAACCAACTCTCTCTCCCAATCTTTCCGTATTAGAACAAATAGAAAAATCTGGGATGAAGCGGCTGTTAGTAATTGGCGTCGGCTGTCAAATTCAAGCTTTGCGAACAGTCGAGAAAAAACTCGGTTTAGAAAAGCTCTACGTTTTGGGAACTCCCTGCGTAGATAATGTCAGCCGCGCGGGCTTGCAGAAATTCCTAGATACGACTAGCCGTTCTCCTGAAACTGTGGTTTCTTACGAGTTTATGCAAGACTTTAACGTTCACTTCAAACACGAAGATGGTTCGGAAGAGAAAGTGCCGTTTTTTGGCTTGAATACTAAGGAATTGAAGGATGTTTTTGCTCCTTCTTGTTTGAGCTGTTTTGATTATGTGAATTCTTTAGCAGATTTAGTGGTGGGCTACATGGGCGCACCTTTTGGCTGGCAGTGGATTGTGGTGCGAAATGACACGGGGCAAGAGATGTTAGATTTGGTAACGGATCAGCTTAACACTCAGCCGGTGATGTCTAAGGGAAACCGAAAAGAGGCGGTTCAGCAAAGTATTCCAGCTTATGAAAAAGGAGTGACTTTGCCGATGTGGGCGGCGAAGTTAATGGGCGTGTTTATTGAGAGAATTGGGCCGAAGGGTTTGGAATATGCCCGTTTTTCAATTGATTCTCATTTCACTCGTAATTATCTGTACGTGAAGCGGAATTATCCTGAGAAATTAGAGGCTCATGTGCCGGAATATGCTAAGCGGATTGTCGCGCAGTATAAGTTGCCCGATGTGTAAACTTGTAGGGTGCGTCAGTCAAAAGCTGTTGGATTATTGAAAAAATAACGCTAACTGACGCACCCTACTACTCAAGCATAGCCAAGGATAGAAAACAAATGCAATTGGGAAAGATCGAATTATGGAATCGCGGAACGTTAACTAGACTGGCTATCCTTAGTACGATCTTAATTACTCTAATTAGTGGGATATGGTTGAGTATGATTGCAATGCCAGGGAAAAGCTACAGCGGGACAATTCCCCCTTTAACAGCACAGGAAATCTCGCTCCGAGATGCTTTACAGCGCGATGTGGAAAAGCTCGCTGGTGAAATCGGAGAGCGCAACTTTATACAATATCAAAAACTTGGAGAAGCCGCTGACTTTCTCGAAGCATCATTTCAAAAGGCTGGCTATAAAGTTGAACGACAAGAATATAAAATTGATGATAATTTTTATTATAACATAGAAGTGGAGATTCCAGGGGGAAAAAAGGCAGATGAAATCGTTGTAATTGGGGCACATTATGATTCTGTGGTGGGGAGTCCAGGGGCAAATGATAACGCAACTGGGGCGGCGGGAGTTCTGGCTTTAGCGAGAATGTTTGCAGGTAAAAAGCCGGAAAAGACTGTGCGTTTTGTTGAGTTTGTGAATGAGGAACCGCCTTTTTTCTGGACTGCTGATATGGGGAGTTTGGTTTATGCCAAAAGATGCAGAGAGCGTAATGAAAAAATTGTTTCGATGCTCAGTTTAGAAACAATTGGTTATTACTCAGATGCCAAAAACAGTCAGAAATATCCAGCACCATTAAACCTTTTTTATCCTACGTCGGGAAATTTTATCGGATTTATTGGCAATACATCCTCAAGTAAACTGGTTAGAGAGGCGATCGCATCTTTCCGCCGCCATGCTGAATTTCCCTCAGAAGGTGCAGCAATTCCGGGTGGCATTCCTGGTGTTGGTTGGTCTGATCAATGGTCTTTTTGGCAACATGGTTATCCAGGGCTGATGGTGACAGATACTGCTCCCTATCGCTATCCTTACTATCACACGGCGCAAGATACACCCGATAAGGTTGACTGGAAACGGACGACGAAGGTGATAGCTGGATTGGAGAAAGTTGTGGCAGATTTGGTGGGAGTTGATATTAATTAGTTGGGTAGGGTTCGGAGCGTGGAAATATCCTCGCTCGGCACAGAATATCATGCAAAAAGACGCAGCTAAGCTGTTGTACCTTTAAATAGGGTATAATAAAAAAGGAGTTTAGTCAATCTCTACAAAAATGCCAGCTAAAAAC
>NZ_JAUBOZ010000035.1:0-71562 GCF_036700475.1 Microcoleus sp. T2B6
GGATACGGTTTAAAATCGGTAACGACTAAATCTTTGGGAGTCAGCGGTATCGGTTTCGAGTCGCTGCTGGTGAGATTGACTAGCATTAATCTGCTTTCTGTTTCGCCTTGGACGCCGATGTAAGCAAAAGCTCGATCGCGGCTGCGAAAGGAACTGCTAAACGGTTGCATTAGCGTTCCTTTATTTTGGTTTTTTTCTCCGAAATACTTGTCGGTTGCTCCAGCGAGTTTTAATGTGTAGGTAACGCCGTAGGGTGCTGGATCTTTGAGGGTGTAAGCCATGCGCTTTCCAGCCCAACTAAATTTACCGGGGAGGGGGGGTTCTAGCTTTAAGTTTTCCTCGACGGTGGACTGGTTCATCGGGCGAAAGAATGTGAGGATAAAGCCGGTATCTTCGGCGCCGATTTGTTTGTTTTCCCAGGTAAATTCTCGCACTCTGGGTGCCGTGCGATCGCCGCTAAGCAGCAGCAGCCCTATTAAGACGCTCAGCACTAGCATGAGGAAGATGGCCGTGCGGTCGATCGGCTGTTTGAATGGCCCAATAGCGAAGGGTGAAGGATTAATTTTTTTCTTAAAAATACTCACCAATCTTTCTCTCCTACTTTCTGCTGAAAATTAACTGCCCAATTTTACCTGTTAAATTTTACACTTATGGTCCCATTCCTAACACTCAAAAAGCCATTTTTTTACCACAGTAAATTGCTGCAACGAGTTATTTTCCGTAACAAACCTAGTTTTTGAAACTTGTGGTGCCTCCAGGACTGAATGCAACTTAAGATATTAACTAGGTTGGACACGCGGCACTTTCAACAGGTTTGTTTACTGAAACAGCGGATTGATTGGGATTAAATCCATCGGTGATATTTTATCGATCGGCAGATCCAAACCAAAAGCCACTCTACACCAAATTAGAATAGCTAGCACCCCTACAAACAGTGCTGTTAATTGAATATCCTGCCAAAAACAAGTTAGTCCTTCTCGCCACAAACCGTAGTTAGTTACTGCATAGGTAGGAAGGTCGCCGAGAGCTATAGCAATCACCGCACCTAAATTACCTTTTAAGTGATATCCCAGCGGTATACTTATACATAGATTCACTAAAGTCAGCAGATTGCCCATAGCTTGGTACTGAGACTTTCCTACGGCTAACAGACAAGAACCCATCATATTGTAGAGTGTGGTGTGCCAGATACCTAAAGCCAAGATAGGCATCATCCAAGATGCCGCCGCATACTCTTTCCGATACAGTATTAAAATTAACTGATCTCCGAAGCTCACAAAAATTGCTAAACCTACCGCTAACGGTATTAGAAGTAGCTTGCGGTTTTTCAGTATCTTGGCGCGCAACTCCTCCCGTGGCAACTCTGCTAGCAGAGAAATTGAGGGAAAAATCACCTTGCCGCTAAGGGCGAGGATTACTTGGCGCGGCATATCGCCGAGAGTAAAAGCGATGCCGTAAATGCCCAACATTGTTAAAGTAAATATTTTACCGAGGATGAGTCTATCGGCTTGAGAACACAAGAAAGACAAAGCCGTAGACAAAAATATCCATTTACCATAAGAAAATACTTCTTTAGCTGCTTCTTTATCCCAAGCAAAACGGTTTGACTTGCCAGGAATTAAAAAATGGCTCCATACTAACTCGACCAAACTATTAGTAAAGACGCCGGCGAGGATCGCCCAGATGCTGCGATCAAACCAGGCCCAGACAAGCATCGCTGTAGTAGAAGCGATCTGTAGGCCCAACTCAAAAAATACTACTCTCTTGACTGCCATCTGCCGGTTGAGGCTGGATGTAGCAGTCGAGTTGAACCCTCCTATCACGCAAGTTATACCTATTACTGGAATCAACCACAGGAGACGGTCATCTCCATAAAAAATAGCAACAGGCTTGGTAATTATAATCAAACAAATCCAAACGAAAAAGCTGCGAATGACTTGCAGTGTCCAAACGGTATTGAGAAATTGAGGATCTTCCCCGCGCTTATTTTGGATGATGCTTGGGCCTAGACCTATGTCTGAAAATAAGTTGATCCCTACGATGAAAACGTAGGCTAGACCTACCAGACCAAATAGTTCGGGCAAAAGCAGACGCGTCAGGATTAGGTTGCTGCCAAATCGGATAATTTGACTGCTTCCATAGCTGACGATCGTCCAGGCTGCACCTTTGATTGCTAATTTTTTTCCTGATGACATATACTCAGAATTTATTTACTAATGACGAGTGTAGTTGCTGAATTTGTTTTTGGCAACTCCTACAGGATGGTGTTGCCACTTTTATAGCTGACTGTACCTTGTCTTAATTTGCATAGGGAGGACGGGTCTGGGGTGTCCATCTCACCACAATAAAGGTAAAATTTAATCTCATACTTACTCCACATCTAATAATCATAAGGGTTTTTGGGCTCAGGAATTGGTTTGAGGGAGGATGCTTGAATGATTAATTTGCGCTTGCCTTGCAGTTCTTCTACGATCGTTTCTCCTTCTATTTCTAGCCAACTGTCTGGGGCAAAGGTGGTGCGGCTTTGACCGATCAGTAATTTTACCGGCAACCCGATCGGATAGGCGTCGGCCGCGCAGCAGGTAATGATAAAACGCCCGATCCACATATATTGTTCTGCTATGTTGGGGGGATGAATTACAAATCCTTGAACTTTGACTTTTTGACCTCTGTATATATCCGGTTCGGGGTTGAAATTTAACAGCCGCACCCATTCGACGAGCGATCGCTTTTCTGGTTTTGTATTATTGCGAAATTCTTGGGGTTGCAGTCTGGTGATGGGCAGGGATTCGGTGAGGCCTCGTTCTAATGCTGTCTGGCTGGTAAATGTGCGTGGCGTTGTTAGTAAACCTATTAATGCGACGCTCAACATTAAGGTGCTGCCGATACTGGGGGGAAACAAAGTAACGTGTTCAACTTCGGTGGTTCTGAGAGAGTTATTTGCTGGTGATGTCCGCGATTGCTTTGTGGTGCGATCGAGTTTTAAGAGTTCCCAAGCTTTTAAACCGCCAATAACCATTAAGCCGATTCCTCCCGCTAGAGTCAAGCCAAAGTAATTGGGGTGAATGAGAATGCTTAATTTGCCGGTGATCCAATATTTAAGAAGCAGTATTCCCCAGGCTAAGATAGCTAGGGCGTCCAGCCAGGGGCTAATTTTTTTAAGATTCATTAGTTATTAGTCATTGGTCATTGGTCATTAGTCATTAGTTATTAGTCATTAGTCATTGGTCATTAGTTATTAGTCATTGGTCATTAGTTATTAGTCATTGGTCATTAGTCATTAGTCATTGGGAATCTATCGTTAGTTGTCAGTCCGGTTCAATTTATTATTAACCTAAATGCAAGTTGACAGCAAGGGTCATTAAAAAGGTTAACTGAGCGGCCAAGACAATTAAGTAAACTACTGCTCGACCTTTAAAAATTGACAACATTAAACCGATGCCTTTGAGGTCAATCATCGGGCCGAAAACGAGAAAGGCTAACAGCGAACCGCTGGTAAATGTGGAAGCAAAAGACAGGGCAAAAAAGGCATCTACTGTAGAACAAATCGATACGACTGTGGCTAATAGCAGCATGGCTAGAATCGAGGAAACGGGGCCTTGGCCGAGGTTGAGAATTAGTTCGCGGGGTGCGCCAACTTGAATGATGGCTGCGATCGCACTTCCGATTACCAACACTCCTCCCAATTCGCGCAACTCCTGTACCATAGTATCTAAAAGCAGGCGCAAACGCTCTTTAGAAACGCGGTGGAACAGGGAGGAACGTTTCGAGGTTTTTTCTGTTTTGCTTGTTTGTAATCGCTTCCAGTCGTCTTGTAGCAAAGATTCGATCGGCACCACCCCCCCCGGCTGACCCAGCATAAATGTTCCCGACTGCAAAAGCAGCGGAGTGTTAGCTTGGACGAGTTCTTTTTCGGAAAACTCTGGTTTTGGCAAGGGGATTGCGCGGGCTACAGAAGGTTGCAGCAGAGGCCGCAAGTCTTTTTGGGCGCTGAACACCCAGCCGATAATTGTGGCTATAAACAGAGAAAATACCACCCGCAAAACTACAATTTCTGGCTGATCGCGAAATGCCGTCCAAGTCGCCCAAATTACCACGGGGTTGATGGTGGGGGCCGCCAGCAAAAAGCCGATCGCGGCTGGTGCGGGAACTCCCTGCATCAGTAACCTGCGGGCTACGGGCACGTTACCGCACTCGCACACGGGAAACAAAAAGCCGATCGAACTGCCCATCAAAGCCGCCAGCAGCGGGTTTCGCGGGATGCGCGATACGAGTTTGCGTTCGTCTACAAAGCCCAGCAGCAAACCTGAGAATAAAACTCCCAGCAGCAGAAAAGGTATTGCCTCTACTAACAAGCTGAGAAAAAGGGTAAAAGCATTGTTTAACTGATTCGTGAGGGCGGGTTGCATCGATCACCTACTGGTAAATTTCCTAGTTACACGTCTTTGACACGGCCCCTGTCGATCATACCAAACTACAGCACTAGCTTAAGATTCAGTTAATTTTTTTTGGCTTTTTTTGCTTAAATTTGTACAGGTTCTAATTTAGTCAATGCTGATGCGTTGAATGATCGGGAGCCGTTAAACTTGTTTGAATGGCACTCAATTTTTATGTCTATCCGCCTGGTACAGCCAATTAATAATTGCACCAGCAAACCGCCGCCGATTTGATGGATATTTCGGTCAAGAATGGTTGATTGTAGAACAACTGCTAGGGCAAATTTTGCAGGTCGCGGCTGATGTTGACTCTTTTATATTATCTGCCATCGAACGATCGCTATAAAATTGCTTTGTAGCGATGACTTTAGTTTTCACGACAAACCTATAGGGGATCCACTGGCAGGTGTGCCGCTGGCTGGCCGTTACGGGGGGTTGCGAGTACCGGATCGGGGAGATGGGATGACATGGCCTCAAATGCCCTAGCTTGCAAGGCGTCCCGCCATCGCGATTGCAAGCTAAAACTCAGGGACGCGATCGCCCTAGCTTTGTGCTTTTAACTTGTCTGCTGACGGGCTACATCGTGTTGGCGATCGGGCAATTCCGATTTTCTTCTATTATCAATCAATTATATTTCTCAGCCTAATAATTTATTAACAAAAGGTTAAGACGATAACTTAAGGTTAATGAATAGTTAAATAGTTAAACCAAGCGTTAATACCGCTCAAGTCAGTATAAAATAAAGTCAGGTATAATTACCAGGGCGCATTTATCTCGGTGATCCTCAATCTTGCCTAATACTTTAAGTGGTAAAATTTTCCTTGCTACAGTCAGTTTTTTGTGTAATTTAAAATGCAGTTTGCCAGGGGGATGCCGGTCAAAACACTCAACAAGTCACCTGTTGACCTTTGGTAGCTGAATGTCGCTGGCAAATAGAACCCAAAAAAGCGTGCTGATAAATTTATGTTGAATACCTCCTGCGTAGAAAGACCCGTCCAACCCATCTCCGAGGCTGACCTAGGAGAACTTTGTTTAGACTCTACTCTCCAACAATTGTCGCTTTACGATTTTCAGGTAGAAGCTACGGATTGGGGAATGCGAATTTCCCAGATGTTAGAAGCTAATCCGCTGTTACCGGGAGTCATTGTCACCCATCAAGGTGAATTTGCCGGTATGATTTCCCGGCGGAGATTTTTAGAATTTATCAGCCGTCCTTTTGGGCGAGAATTATTTTTAAAGCGACCTGTGAGGGCTTTGTACCGCTTTGCCGAAACTGAGAGTTTAATTTTTCCCAGCAATACTTTAATTGTGGATGCAGCGAGGAAGTCGCTGTTGCGATCTAAAGAACTGCTTTACGAACCGATTGTGGTTCAAGTTTCGCCTCAAACTTATAGTTTGCTAGACGTGCACGAACTGCTAGTAGCCCAATCCAACATTCATGAACTAGCAACAAAATTGCTGAGGCAGCAAACTCAATCTCAACTAATTCAAACAGAAAAACTAGCAAGTTTGGGACAGATGGTAGCTGGAGTCGCCCACGAAATTAGAAATCCCGTCACCTGCATCAGCGGAAATCTCGGCTTTTTGTCCAACTACTCGAAAGACATCATGGATTTGCTGTCTGCTTACGAAGACATTGTGGGTGACAGCGAAAAAATTGGCGAACTCAAAAAACACATAGAATTTGATTTCTTGCAAGAAGATTGGGTGGAAATTCTCAAAAGTATGAAAGTTTCATCGCAGAGGCTGACCGAACTCGTCACCAGCCTGCACACCTTTTCTCACATGGACGAAACCCACTTGAAGCAAGCTAACATCCACGAATGTATTGACAGTACGCTGCTAATTATGAAAAACCGTCTGAAGTACGGGTTTAATGTAGTTAAAAACTATGGTGATTTGCCTTTAGTCAAGTGTTACTCTGGTCAGTTGAGCCAGGTATTTATGAATATCATCAGCAATGCGATCGACGCTTTGGAAGAGGCAAAAGCAGAAAAAGGTTTTATGGCGGCGATTACTATTGAAACCGAGGTAATAGACAGTTCTGACGGAGACTGCGTGAATTCGGAATTAATTCAAAATTATGTTAGGGGCGATGGCGTCCCGCCCCGCAAGCTACGACAAAATGCCAAACAGCTATCATCCGCCAGCCAAAACGGCGACTTCTGCCCAGAAGCAGCGGAAAAAAATCCAAATAACGCTTGGATAGCCATCCGAATTGCTGATAACGGGCCGGGAATACCGCCAGAAATTCAGCGGCGGATTTTTGAGACATTTTTCACCACTAAACCCGCCGGGAAAGGTACTGGTTTGGGGTTGGCAATTACCCATCAAATTGTTACGGAAAAGCATAAAGGCAAGTTAAATTTGCATTCTACGCCCGGTACAGGTACTGAATTTGAAATTTTGTTGCCATTGATTTGAAGGCCTGGGCGTCTTGTCGATATCGATTTACCACCCAAGCGGGGGCGGGTTTATTAGACGAGCAATTTTAGGCGGAGATTGTTTGTAAAACCCGCCCCTACCAATCGGTTACGCTCGAAGCTGCACTGGCATTACCAAGAATGTAGCATTGACTCCGCCTAAAGGCTGAAAAATTACGGGGGCTAAAGCACCGTTTAATTGGAGTTGAATTTCTGGGGATTGAGCAGTTTTCAAAATGTCAATTAAGTATTTCACGTTGAAAGCAATATCTATGCTATCTCCCGAAATCTGTGCCGGCATTGACTCTTTGCCGCAGCCGACATCTTTAGCATCTACAGACAAAGTAATTTCCTGATTCTCCTCGTCGATGCTGCATTTGAGAATATTATTTTTTTGGTCGGCAAAAACTGCTATTCTTTCTACTGCTGCTAAGAACGATCGCCTTTCTAAGGTAATTTGCCGCTCAAAAGACGGCGGAATCAACTGCCGATATGCGGGATATTGCCCTTCCAAGGTGCGGGTTGTCAGCCGCTGATCTGCCCATTCAAACACTACTTGACCCTGTTCAAAATGCAAGGTGACAGGTTCAGTCCACTGCCGCATCACCAGCATTCTTTCTACTTCCCGCAATGCTTTAGCGGGGACTGTCACCTCAAATTCTTCTTGGGTTTCTTCGCCTTCAGCTTTTTCATTGGCAGTTTGAACTACTGCCAATCTGTGGCCGTCTGTAGCTGCAAATTCCAGGCAATCTTGCAATACCTTTAAATGCACGCCTGCAAGTACCTGTTTTGCCTCGTCGGGGCTAGTAGCAAATAAAGTTCCTTTGAGTCCTTCTATCAAGGCTTCCGGTGGCAATTTAAGGATTGTTCCGCCTTCTATTGCAGGCAATTCAGGGAATTCTTCCGGGCCCATGCCTCTAACTTGGTAGCTGCCAGAACTGCAAGTGAGATATGCTACGGTGTCTCCCGCTTCGTCTTCTAGAGTAATCTCTCCATCTGGGAGTCTCGAAACAATATCGTTAAGCAATTTAGCGGGTATGGTAAAACTGCCGCCGCCAGTCACTTCTGCTGCGAAGCTGGTACGAATGCCTAAACTGAGATCGAAAGCTGTCAAGCTAACCCGCTGATTTTCCTCATCCGCTACTAAGAGCACGTTGGCTAGTACCGGATGTGTCGGGCGGGAGGGAACGGCCCGACTTACCAACGAGAGGTTGGCGTTGAGGTCACTTTGGGTGCAAACCAATTTCATGGTACGAAGGTTAATTAACCGGATTTGAAACAGAAACAAATGGTATCACAGAAAGCCGATGGGTCGGTTTTTCTCTGTCAGGGCTTAAGCCTGGGCGCTTATTCCCGGTTTCTACGCAAAATTTTGTCTGTAAAAACGAGAAATCTTCCAAGAAACCCGGTTTCTGAGGTTAGCGCGCGTCGCGAACTATCTGTGTTGGGTGTGCAGGGATCGCTAGTATTTTTTAATTTATTGAATTATTTTTGTATCGATCGCCCTGTGGAAACTGTGGAAAAAAAAGTTAACTGCTTGCTGGGCGTCACTTATAGGTAATAAATACCTGTGGAAAACTTGTGGAAAAGTTGGTGCGGTCGATCGCCCATTTTTGTGCAAAAGCTGTTTCGGGCGATCGAGTAAAGTTTTCCACAAACGGCAGGCAACTTTTCCACAGGTTTTTCCACAGGCAAGATTGTCTATTATGGGGAATTGTTGACTGTTGACTGTTGACTGTTGACTGTTAACTGTTGACTGTTGACTGTTGACTGTTGACTGTTAACTGTTGACTGTTGACTGTTAACTGTTAACTGTTGACGGCGTTGACGGCGTTGAGTGATGACAACTGACAACTGACAACTGACAACTGACAACGGACAACCGACAACTGACAACTGACAACTGACAACTGACAACTGACAACTGACAACCGACAACTGACAACTGACAACCGACAACTGACAACTGACTTCTTCTCAAGTTTTGCGGCTGACAACATTAATTCGATCGCTCAACTGACGCAAAGTTTGAGCCAAATTCGGGTCAGTGTTCCGCAACTGAGCAATTTTGTCACAACTATAAAGCACAGTCGTGTGGTCTTTGCCACCGAATACTTCGCCAACTTTCGGCAAACTCAAACCAGTATGCTGCCGAATTAAATACATCCCTATTTGACGTGCCAGACTAATTTCTCGTCGGCGGGAAATTCCTTTCAAATCTTCAACAGAAACATCAAACTCCTCAGCCACAACTGCAATTACTGCATCTGGCGTTGCCTCTACGCTTTCAGTTTGCGGATTCAAAACCGGGGCGATATTTTCCACGGTCATCGGCAAACCAGTAATTGAAAGATATGCTACCGCCCGAATCAAAGCTCCTTCCAATTCCCGAACGTTGGAAGTGTAACTAGAAGCAATGTATTCAATCACATCTCGCGGCAGCCGCATATTTTCATACTCAGCTTTTTTCTGCAAAATTGCCATCCGAGTTTCCAAGTCTGGCAATTGAATGTCGGCAATTAATCCCATCGAAAATCTGGAGCACAAACGCTCTTGCAGGCGGGGGATTTGCTGTGGCGGACGGTCGGAAGCTAAAACTACTTGGTTTCCGGATTCGTGCAAAGTATTAAAAGTGTGAAAAAATTCTTCTTGAGTGTATTCTTTGCCTTCAATAAATTGGATGTCATCTATTAATAAAACATCGGCGGCGCGATAATGGTCGCGGAAAGTTTGCATACTGTCTTTGCGAATAGCGGCGATTAAATCGTTAGTAAATTTCTCAGTAGAAACGTAAAAAATCTTGGCGTTGGGGTCAATTTCCAAGCGATAATGACCGATCGCCTGCATCAAATGAGTTTTGCCCAAACCGACGCCACCGCACAAAAATAGAGGATTGAATTCTCGGCCCGGAGACTCGGCTACCGCGAGGGAAGCGGCGTGAGCCATGCGGTTGTTAGAACCGACAACAAAGCGGGAAAAGAGGTATTTGGGGTTTAAATTGGCGGGTTTGGGGGGGTGAAGCGAGTGGCTTTCCATATCGGCGATGGGGGAGGGCCAAATTATGGCGGAGTCACTGCTGCCACCTGTTTCGTTTCCTCCGGCAATGGTCAAGTAAATGTCTACGGGATAGCCGAGAATTTCGTAGACTGCATCGGCAATGGTTTTGACGTAATATTTTTGCAACCAATTGCGAGCAAAGGGGTTGGGGGCGCTGACGATCAAACAGTTATTTTCGAGTTGTTCGGCCCTAGCAGTTTTGATCCACGTCTCAAAGCTAGGTCTGCTCAGTTGTACCTGGAGACGTTCAAGTATCTGATTCCACAGACTTTCGAGGGGAATGTCCACTGCTCACCTCTGCCGATCGGCATTCAAGATATTAATTCTACTCTAGAGAGTTTAGAGAGTTTAGTCGTCAGATGCTAAAGTTTAAGGGAGTCTGCCGTAGCACGGGCGAGGGCCCGACGCCATCGCCCAAAAATTTGGCGGCTCTGCAGTCCGGCGCCAGGTATCGGGGAGCGGATCAGCAAATATTTAGATGTGGCAGGAAAGCCTTAAAACATGGCCATGAAGAGTTCTACTGGCAAATTTTGGAAGCAACCGGCAATTTACATATTGCTGCTGGTAACGGGAGCCGGGGCCGCCATGTTGGGCGATCGTCTGACGGTTTCTCAATTTCGTGGAAATTCTGGCGATTCTGGACAAAGGGCGCTGGAACCGAAATTGCAACTGCCTCCTAATACAAAGGATCAAGCTAGGAAAGTCTTGCCGCCGGCTTCCTTGTCCGGCGACGGGACTAATGTGAATTTTATTGTGGCGGCGGTGGCAAAAGTTGGGCCGGCAGTGGTTCGGATCGATGCTTCGCGCCGGGTGAAAGCGGGAAATAGAGGGCTGTCGCCGGAAGATTTTTTTGGCAGAGAACCGAATTCGGGCGGCCGGGGCGGGATCGAACGGGGCACTGGTTCGGGTTTTGTCATCGGTGCCGACGGCCTGATTCTCACTAACGCTCACGTTGTAGAGGGAGCCGATACGGTAAATGTAACTCTCAAGGACGGCCGCAGCTTTCAGGGGCGGGTGTTGGGGGCTGATAAGGTGACGGATGTGGCTGTGGTGAAGATTGAGGCGAATAATGTGCCTGTGGCGACGATCGGCAATTCGGATAAGCTGTTGCCTGGGGAATGGGCGATCGCGATCGGCAATCCTTTGGGTTTGGACAATTCCGTAACTGCGGGGATTATTAGCGCTACGGGACGATCGAGCTCTGATGTCGGCGTACCTGACAAGCGGATCGGTTTTATTCAAACAGACGCTGCAATTAATCCGGGGAATTCCGGCGGCCCGCTGCTGAATGCTTCGGGCCAAGTTATTGGCATGAATACGGCGATTATTCAAGGTGCTCAAGGGTTGGGGTTTGCGATTCCCATTCAGGCGGCGCAACAGGTGGCGAAGGAACTGATTACGACGGGGAAAGTCGAACACGCTTATTTGGGTATTGAAATGGCGACGCTGACTCCAGAGGTTAAGCAGCAAATTAACAGCAATGCTACCAGCAGCCTGCGAGTTGCAGTCGATCGGGGTGTGGCTATTGTTAGTGTAGTTCCTAATTCTCCCGCAGCAGCAGCCGGTTTGCGGGCTGGAGATGTGATTCAAAAAATTAATAATCAGCCGATTATTCAGTCGGAAGCTGTTCAGGAGTTCGTGCAAAATGCTAAGGTTGGCGGGCTGTTGCAAATGGAAATCAACCGCAACGGGCAAATAGTTAATTTGACTGTTAAACCGGGGAGTTTGCCGGTTCAAAAAGTTGGATAAGAAGGAAAGCACGACACGGATTTGGACACGGATACACGGATTAATTATTGAGTGAGTAAGTTATATTTTGTTCCTCCACCCAACCGACAAAACTGTAACAACAAATAACCAATAACGACTAACCAATAACTATGGCAGAAATCTTACAAATCTCACAATTAGGAAATCCCGTGCTGCGCCGCCGATCGCAAGTTGTCGAGAATATTAAGGACGATCGCATTCAACAGTTGATTGACAGCTTAATATTTACAGTACAGCACGCAAACGGAGTGGGGATTGCCGCCCCTCAAGCGGCTCAGTCCGATCGCCTTTTCATCGTCGCATCGCGCCCCAACCTGCGGTATCCCCAAGCACCCCACATGGAACCCACAGCGATGATTAATCCCCGGATTGTGGCTGCATCAACAGAGACAGTCAAAGACTGGGAAGGCTGTTTGAGCATTCCGGGGATTCGGGGATTGGTGCCGAGAAGTAGGGCGATCGAGATAGAATACACCAGTAGAGACGGCAAACTCCACCGACAAGAATTGACAGACTTTGTGGCCCGAATTTTTCAACACGAACACGACCATTTAGATGGAATCGTGTTTTTAGACAGGGTGGAAAATACCCACGAACTAATCACAGAGGATGAGTATCAGCAGCAATTTGTCAAGCTACTTTAACCAAAAGCATTCAGCGTACAGGCCCCCGATTCATCCGCAGGGTCGCTTTCTTCAATTATCCAATCTAAAATCCAAAATCTAAAATCTAAAATCGATAGATGAGTACCAAAAGGAAATTGTCAACTTACTATAACACTTGATATAATTGCTAGTAGTAACGCCAGTGATGTTGTGAATAGGAGGGCAAATGTCTATCAATTTGGAAAAAGGCGGGAGAATCAATCTCTCTAAAGAAGCACCGGGGCTAAAAAATGCCGGGATTGGTCTGGGATGGGATACCAATGCTACAGACACAGGCGCAGCATTTGACTTAGATGCTTCCGTGTTTATGTTGGGGGCTAATGCAAAAATTCCCAGCGAAAAATACTTTGTTTTTTACAACAGCAAAGAGTCGCCGGACGGTTCTGTAATACATCTGGGAGATAGCAGAACCGGAGAAGGATTTGGTGATGATGAAACCGTTACAGTCGATTTAACCAAAGTCGATCCGGCGGTGCAAGAAATTGTGTTTGTGGTAACAATCGACCAAGCAGAATCGAGAAGGCAAAACTTCGGTCAAGTGCGGAATGCTTTTATCAGGATTTACGACACCACTACTAACACAGAAGTCATGAAGTACGATTTGGATGAGGATTTTTCTCGGGAAACTGCCATCGAATTTGGCCGACTTTACAAGAAAGATGGCGAGTGGAGGTTCCAAGCAGTGGGACAAGGCTACAATTCCGGCTTGCAAAGCTTTGTAGATAAGTATGCCGCATAAAATGTCGATCGCTCCTAGCTAAATAAATCGAGGGGAAATTCGGAAGCAGGAATGTTTCCCTCGATTTTAAGCAATCAGACTCATGAGGTGACAAACCAGATGGGAATTCAATTAAAGAAGGGCGAAAGATTTAATCTTTCTAAAACATCTCCACTATAAACCATACAAAATCACAAAACTATGGCTATCAACTTAACCAAAGGACAATCAATAGTTCTCAGCAAAAGCGAATACGACTTGTCCAAACTCACAATGGGTTTGGGCTGGGATGTTGCACAAGCTAAAAAAGGTCTTTTCGGGCGAAGCAGCGGTGCAAATTTTGACTTAGATTCCTACGCTATGCTGCTGGGAGAAAATGGCAAAATAAAGAACTACAAAGAGGATGTAATTTATTACTCTCATTTGGAGTCAAAGGACAAAACAGTTGTTCACTCAGGCGACAATCTCACGGGGGCTGGAGAGGGAGACGACGAACAAATAGTGGTGAAACTGAGTTCTTTGCCAGCAGAATATCACAAAATTATTTTGGGCGTAAATATTTACGATGGAAAAGAGAGAAAACAGCATTTTGGCCTGGTAGAAAATGCTTTTGTGAGGGCTGTAGATGCCGCCGGGAAAGAAATCGCTCGCTATCGCTTGTCAAATGACCCATCTTATGAAGGAAAATTAAATATGTTGATGGGAGAAGTTTATCGAGAAGGCGGCGAGTGGAAGTTTAAGGCTTTGGGAAATCCTTTGGCTGAGGATATGAACGGTGTTGTCGGTTCATTTATGCGGTGATATCAAATCTGTTAAATTCAGGCTTGTAGGGGCGGGTTCACCCAAACTACCTGTCAATAATTGACAATCTATATAAACCCGCCCCCTCCCAACCCGCCATCAAAATGCACATTTTCCGCATTAAAGAAACATCAAGGTTGATGTAGGTTATCTGTGGTGGTGGGGCGGGTTTATAGAGACTGTTTGTTTGAGTTAGATATTGTTTGTAAAACCCCCCCTACAAAAAATTACGAATCAATCTTTAACAGGTCGCATTGTCGGGAACATCACCGCATCTCGGATGCTTTGAGTATTAGTTAAAAGCATCACCAATCTGTCTACGCCGATACCCATTCCCGCACAATTAGGCATTCCCAAAGATAGCGCTTGAATAAAGTCTTCATCCATTGGATGCGCTTCGTCATCGCCGGCATTTTTCTGCGCCAACTGTTCCTCAAACCGCTTTCTTTGCTCTTTCGGATCGTTCAATTCTGAGAATCCATTCGAGTATTCTGTACCGTTGATAAATAGCTCGAAACGTTCTACAAATCCGGGCTTGCGGCGATGTCCTTTTGCTAAGGGACTGACTTCGACAGGATAGTCGATGATGAATGTAGGTTGAATTAGTTTAGGAACAACTAATTTGTCAAAAACTGCATACAGCACGTAGCCTAAACTCTGTTGTTCTAACTTAGACAGGTGCAATTCTAGCTTGGTTGCAGAGGATATCGCACTTTCCAAGTCCAAACTGTCAAAATCCAGCCCAAACTCGTCTCTGACAGCTTCTACCATCGTTTTCACTTGCCAGTGTTTGCCGCTGAAACCGGGATATTTTTCGCTGTAGTCGAACTTGCGTTCTAAACTAATCGTTGCCCCCTGATTTTCAATTTCTTTGACATCCCCAAATACCGCCGCTGCTGCGAAACATATCACGTCTTCGACAACTCCTAAAATGTCGAAAACATCAGCATAAGCTTGGTAAACTTCTAAAGAGGTAAACTCAGGATTGTGGGTGCTGTCAATGCCCTCATTTCTAAATGCTTTCCCTAGTTCAAATACTCGCTCGAAACCGCCGCAAATTGCCCTTTTCAAGAATAATTCGGGAGCGACTCGCAAATACAAATCTACCTCTAAAGCATTGTGGTGAGTGATGAATGGCTTAGCAGCAGCACCGCCGTAAATAGCTTGCAGTGTCGGGGTTTCTATTTCGTAAAAATTGGCTTGCCAGAGATAGGAACGGATGCTTTGAACGATGCGGCTGCGGAGCATAAAACGGTTGAGCGCATCTTGGTTGCTTGCCAAATCCATTTCGCGGTGACGGCGGCAAACTTCGGGGTCGTTAATTCCATAATAAGAATCGGGAAATTGAATGGTAGCTTTTGATAAAAGCTTTAATTCCCTCACTAAAATAGAAAGTTCTCCCCTGGGGGTGCGGCAGCCGATACCTTCGACGCCGACAAAATCGCCGACATCGAGCAATTTTTTAATTTGTTCAAAGCTCAAACCGACTTCGCCGGTGACGATTGCTTTCTCGATTTTGAGTTGAATTTTGTCTGTGGCGTCTTTTAAATCGATGAAACCAATTTTGCCGCTGTCTCGCTTGGAAGTGATGCGGCCGGCTAATCGCAGGGGAATTTCTTCGGGGTCAATTTCTCCGTTTTGGAGTTCTTTTCCCGGCTGACTAAATATTTCGCGAACTTGCTTGGCTGTGTGCGATCGCGCGTAGGATTCACTGGGATACGGTTCTATGCCTTGCGATCGCAGTTCGTCTACTTTTTGACTGCGGACTTCGGCTTCACTGAGAGTCATTAGTTATTGCCTGATTAAAATTACAAATATCTGACATCTTGCACTATTCTGGCGATCGTGCGATCGGGCGTTGCTCAAAGCAACGCCCCACAAGAAAATTCACTCTTTGTGGAACAGGCATCTTGCCTGTTCGCCATCGAGCTGCAAAATGTCAGAAACACCAAACTCTATCATAACTGGTCAACATAGACCAATTTGTCAGATAATCTAGACACACTGGCGATCGACAGATGCGGAAGGTCAGTAAGGTTTTAATCCTGACGGAAGTCTTCTATCCTCTCCATCCCTCCTACTCCCTCTCCCCAACAGTCAACAGTCAACAGTCAGCAGACAACAATTTGCGATCGACTGCACAAAGCGGCCGAAACATTAAAAAATTAAGTTGTCTGTCGATCGCAACAGGTGAGATGATATGTAGTGCAGCCTCACGGCAGTTCCACAGAAACTGAACAGCAGAAACGCGAGCGATCGAACTCGACTCATCGCTCCTCTGTCAGAATCGACCACACACACTCTCTCTTACATATAAAAACCAGAATTATGGCTGTTGCAACCCAATCACTCGAAGAACTCTGCATCAACTCTATCCGCTTTCTGGCCATCGATGCGGTAGAAAAAGCAAAATCAGGACACCCGGGACTGCCTATGGGCGCTGCCCCTATGGCCTTCGTGCTGTGGGATCGGTTCATGCGGTTCAACCCCAAAAACCCCAAGTGGTTTAATCGCGATCGCTTCGTCCTCTCCGCCGGCCACGGCTGTATGCTACAGTACGCCCTCCTGTACTTGACCGGCTACGATAGCGTCACCCTCGACGACATCAAGCAATTTCGCCAGTGGGAATCCAGAACCCCCGGACACCCCGAAAACTTCATGACCGAAGGCGTAGAAGTTACCACCGGCCCCCTGGGACAAGGAATTGCTAATGGCGTCGGTTTGGCAATGGCAGAAGCTCACCTCGCTGCTAAGTTTAACAAGCCCGACCACACCATTGTTGACCACTACACCTATGTAATTTTGGGTGACGGCTGCCACATGGAAGGCGTTTCTGCCGAAGCTTGTTCTTTGGCTGGACACCTCGGACTCGGCAAATTAATTGCCTTGTACGATGACAATCACATTTCTATTGAAGGCGACACAAGCTTGGCCTTTACTGAAGATGTGGGCAAGCGTTTTGAAGCTTACAACTGGCACGTTATTACAGTAGACAATACCGCTCTAGACGAAGATACTAACCTAGAAGCAGTTCACAAAGCTATTGAAGAAGCCAAAAAAGTCACGGACAAACCGTCCATGATTAAAGTCCGCACCGTCATTGGTTACGGTTCTCCCAACAAGCGCAATTCCTACAGTGCTCACGGTGCTGCTTTGGGTGCCGATGAAGTGAAAGCAACTCGCGATTTCTTGAAGTGGGAACACGCACCGTTTGAGATTCCTGAAGATGCTTTGTCACACTTCCGCAAAGCAGTCGATCGCGGTGCTCAAGCTGAGCAAGAATGGCAGAAAGCTTTTGATGCTTATAAAGCAGCATATCCTGCAGAAGCTGCAGAATATGAGCGCAGCGTTGCCGGCAAACTTCCTGAAGGTTGGGATAAAGTTTTGCCGACATACAACCCGGAAGATAAGGCAGATTCGACTCGGAATCATTCTGGAAAATGTTTGAATGCTTTGGCAGGTGTGCTACCTGAATTGATCGGCGGTTCCGCTGACTTGGCATCTTCTAACATGACTTTGCTTAAGGGTGAAAAAGACTTCCAAAAAGGTCAATACGAAGGACGTAACCTGCGCTTTGGTGTGCGGGAACACGGCATGGGTGCGATCGCCAACGGTATGCTTCTGCATGGCGGTTTAATTCCTTACTGCGCTACTTTCTTGGTATTTGCTGACTATATGCGGGGAGCAATTCGCCTCTCTGCACTATCGGAAGCTGGAGTTATTTATGTAATGACTCACGACTCCGTAGCCTTGGGCGAAGACGGCCCCACTCACCAACCCGTGGAAACCATCGCTTCTCTGCGAGTAATTCCCGATTTGTTGGTAATGCGCCCTGCGGATGGTAACGAAACATCCGGCGCTTACAAAGTGGCAGTTGAAAGCCGCACTCGCCCAACTTTAATGGCTTTGTCGCGCCAAAATCTGCCCAACTTGGCTGGAAGTTCGATCGAAGGAACAGCCAAAGGCGCTTACATTTTGTCCGACGACGGCGGCACTCCCGACATCATTTTAATCGGCACCGGCGGCGAAACCTACCTCTGCGTTGATGCCGCTGAAAAATTGCGCGCCGCAGGTAATAAAGTGCGCGTAGTTTCGATGCCTTGCTGGGAATTGTTCGACTTACAAGATGCCGCTTACCGCGAATCTGTACTGCCGAAAGCTGTTACTAAACGGTTGGCAGTTGAAGCAGCTTGTAGCTTCGGCTGGGGACGTTATTTGGGTTCCGAAGGCGACAGCATCAGCATCGACACATTCGGCGCTTCTGCACCGGGCCCCGTTGCTTTAGAAAAGTTTGGCTACACCGTTGATAATGTGGTAGCTAAGGCTCAGGCGCTGTTGGGTTAATAGCAGCAGCATAATTTTTGGTGGGGCGGGCTTGGAGCTCGCCCCATTTTTTATAGCAGAAGGAAGTTCGGCAACGGATTCGCTCGACGGATGTAACAGATGTAACGGATTGATGGAAGAAGGCTTTAGTTATTTAGAAGATAAGGAAGAAGAAAGGAAAAGCTAAAATCTAAAATCTCAAATCGGCATCTAGGGTTTCACTTGGTCATACCTCACATCTTGCACCATTGTCAGGAACAGGCAAGATGCCTGTTCCACAAGAAAATTCATCTCTTGTGGAACAGGCATCTTGCCTGTCCATAAAAGGATTGAGAATGGTGCAACATATGAGTTATACCTAACCTAGAGCTCGCTACAGCTCGCGAATCATTGAGAATTGCTATAGTGAACAAACCTGACGGTCAACAGAGTACAGTTAGACCGGAGGCTTCTTTTTCCTTTTTTTCAAAGGCTTTTTATAGTGAGGTAGTTCCACCCCCACTTGCTAATATAGTATCAGAGTATTTCCAGAGCATCAAGGGGTATAAAAGAATAATTGTCGCTTTGGGTACCTACACCCGACGAGCCTTTCATCCCAAAGAGTAATTTATTCGGGGTACTTCGCGCTGCGCTCAGATTAATCCCCTCTAAATATACCGAGGGACTTCCCGGCTGGTAGTTAAGACTTACCGAAGAAAAACCCGTTTCTACAACAATATTCGGTTTGGCAACGAGGCATTTATGAAGAAACCGGGTTTTTAGCCCCCCGTGCCTCCAGAACAGTATATTTTAGAGAGTTAAGATAAGTTATAAGTTATTGCCTTAAATTACTCCTTCCCCATTTGCCATTCCGTTTATGATTTGGAATTTTTTAAATCAGTTGTTATTCACCGGCAATTATATTCCTCAAGGCTACTGTTACCTTTGGCAGCGAGAGCTAGTCGCGCTCCACATAGTGTCAGACTCTATAATTGCCCTGGCTTACTATTCAATACCCCTCTCGTTAATTTATTATTTTATCGGTCAGCGAAAAGACTTGCCCTTCCGCAATATCTTTTGGCTGTTTGCAGCCTTTATTATCTCCTGCGGCACTACTCATATAATGGAAGTTTGGACGCTTTGGCATCCTGTTTATTGGGTTTCTGGCAGTCTGAAAATTATTACCGCCGCGATTTCTGGTTACACCGCTTTTGCATTAATTCCTTTCGTTCCCCAAGCATTAACTCTCCTGAGTCCAACTCAATTAGGGATGATCGATTCAATACTGCAAAAAGAAATCATTGAACGCCGAGAAACGGAAGCTCGCTATCAAACTTTAACTGAAGCTTCGCCGGTGGGAATATTTTATGCAGATGCTGGAGGAGACTGCTTGTATGTCAACGAGCGCTGGTGTCAAATTTCGGGAATTACCTGTGATGAAGCTTTGGGCAAAGGGTGGTTGCAAGGCATTCATCCAGACGACCGCGATCGGGTTTTTTCTCAATGGTATAGCGCCGTGCAGCAGAAATTGCCGTTTAAATCTGAGTACCGCTTTCTAGACATTAATAACACTAAAATCAGTTGGATACTCGGTCAAATTGTCGGTCAAATCGGAGAAAATGGGGAGATAAAAAGTTATGTTGGTACTATTACTGATATTACAGAACGCAAGCAGGTAGAAGAGGAAAATCGACGGCTCAATGAAACTCTGGAGCATCGAGTTGCTGAGCGCACGGCTCAAATCGAAATTTCTAACCACAAATTGCAAAAAGAAATAGCTTACCGCGAAAAAATTGCGCTCACTTTGTTGGAATTGACGCAACTGCAAAATGCAATTCTTAATAGCGCTAACTACACAATTATTTCTACAGATCCCGACGGTACAATTAAAACATTTAATCGGGCGGCAGAGCAACTTTTAGGTTATTCGCTAGAAGAAGTGGTGGGGAAAGTCACGGTAGAAATAATTCACGATCCTCTGGAGGTCGCTCAAAGAGCTGAAGTTCTTTCTCAAGAATTGGGAGTGAAAATAGAGCCGGGAATTGAAGCCTTTGTTGCCTTGCCGCGCCGGAAAATCGCTGACGAAAATGAATGGACTTACATTCGCAAAGATGGTTCGCGGTTTCCGGTACTGCTGTCGGTGACTGCCTTATTTGATAGTAACGGAAATATTAACGGTTTTTTGGGTATCGGTCAGGATATTAGCGATCGCAAACAAGCTGAAAAAGAGCTGCGTGACCTCACCAATGCCATGCAAAATGCGGTGGAAGGCATTTCGCGGCTGGATATTGAGGGGCGCTACGTGAAGGTTAACCGAGCTTACGCTCATAAATGCGGTTACGAACCGGAACAAATGCTTGGCATGAAATGGCAGCTTACCGTACATCCGGGCGATGTTGAGATGATGCTCTCAGCTTATCAGGAAATGCTAATTTCTGGCAAAGTAGAAGTTGAAGCTAGAGGAGTCCGAAAAAATAGCTCGTTTTTTTATAAGCAATTAACGATGGTAAAAGCTTGCGACGCACAGGGGATATTTAACGGCCACCACTGTTTTATGAAAGATATCACTGAGCGCAAACTAACTGAAACTGCTTTGCAGGAAAGCGAATTCAAGTACAGGCAAATAGTTGAATTAGCAAAAGAAGGTATTTGGGTAATTGACAGAAATGGCCTCACGACTTACGTGAACAACGCAATGGCGCGAATGCTAGGCTATAGTGAAGTAGAAATGTTCGGGCGGTCGATTTTTGATTTCATGGACGCACCGGAAAAACCACAAGCTATTGATAATGTCGATCGGCGCAAGCAAGGTATTGCTGAACAACACGAATTTAAATTCAAAACCAAGGACGGCAAAGATATTTGGACTGATATGTCTACCAGTTCAGTCATGGACTCCCAGGGTAATCTGCTGTCTTGTTGCGCCTTGGTTTACAACATTACAAGCCGCAAAGAAGCAGAGCAGCAACTGCTGCAACTGACAGAAGATTTGAAGCGTTCCAACGAGGAATTAGAACAATTTGCTTATGTGGCTTCCCACGATTTGCAAGAACCGCTCCGAGCCATTACCAGTTACACTCAATTGCTGGCCCAGCGCTATCAAGGAAATTTGGACGATCGCGCAGATAAGTATATTCATTATATTGTCGATGGCGCCACCAGAATGCAGCAGCTAATTAACGATTTGTTGGCGTATTCGCGCCTGGGAACGAGGGGTCAGGAGTTTGAGCAGGCGGACTGCAAGGCTGTGGTTAAGCAAACTATGTGCAATTTGCAAATTGCGATCGCCGAAACAAAAGCTGTAATCACCTGCGACGCGATGCCAACTGTGATGGCGGATGAATTTCAACTGGTGCAATTATTCCAAAATTTGCTCGCCAACAGCATCAAATTTTGTCGCCAAGATATCCCGTTGATTCATATCGCTGCCTGCAGGCAAGAGAGTGAATGGGTGTTCAGTGTCCGCGATAACGGCATTGGCATTGATCCGCAGTATGCCGATCGCATTTTCATCATTTTTCAACGCCTGCACTCCCGCCGCCAATATTCCGGTACTGGTATAGGTTTGGCGATGTGCAAGCGCATTGTTGAACGCCACGGCGGGCGCATTTGGGTGGAATCTCAAGAGGGAAAAGGAGCGACGTTTTACTTCACTATTCCTATAATTAGTACCTGAAGCCTCAAAATTCAATTTTGTTTTTATACTTTAAAGGATACGCCGGTTATGAGCGATCGAAGCACTGTTAGACCTATAGAGATTCTGCTGATTGAGGATTCTCCCAGCGATGCCGATTTGGCAATAGAAGTCCTCAGTCAGGGTAAAATATTGAATAACTTGCATTTTGTGGAGGATGGAGTCGAAGCAATCAAGTTTTTGCGCCGAAAAGAACCCTATCTCAGGGTACCTCGTCCCGATTTGATTTTGCTCGATTTGCATCTGCCCAAAAAAAGCGGTATTGAAGTGCTAGAAGAAATTAAAACTGACCCAGCCTTAAAATTAATTCCTGTAGTGATTCTCAGCACTTCAGCAGCTCCCGAAGATATTTTTAAGTCCTACTCCCTCCACGCCAACTGTTACATAACCAAGCCAGTAGACTTCGTAGAATTTACTAAGGTAGTCAGGTTAATTGAGGACTTCTGGCTGGCAGTCGTCAAACTTCCTCTAAATTAAACGAACAAATGCTTTGCTTATGAGCGCTCTAAAATTTTTTAACCTATGGAAATTCTGCTGGTGGATGATTTACTCAGCGAGGCTGAATGGACTTTATAAAAGCTGGCGATCAGCCAAGTTTTAACAATTTGCATAAGAGTAGAAGATATGGTATCAGGAATATAATTCTTGAATAAAGAAGGCTTGTCTGTTCGCGTTTTCCTCCTAATTTAATTCTGCTTAACTTAAGTTTGCCTCAAAAAACGGTGAGAAATATTGATAAAAATCTACTCAGCACTCAAGTTAAAAATGATTCCGGTGGTAATTATGACAACCTCAGCAGCCGATGAAGAGATGCTCAAGTTTTATGCCCTGTCAGCCCGGTGCTACATCACTAAGCCTATCGATTTTAGTCAAGTCGCTAAGCTGGTGAGATGGATTGAGGATTGGTGGCTGGTGGTGGTGACAGTTCCCAAATAATAATTTTCAAGTTGAAAATGGTAAGGGAAAGCCAAAAAGTTTAACCTAAGATTGGTAGAGTAAAAATTTTACAGTCAAAAACGTCTAAGCTATGTGGATTAAGATTCTGTTAGTAGAAGACAATCCTGCTGATGCTGATTTGCTTGCAGAACTGTTAGAAGTATCTGTGGGCGTCCAGTGGGAACTGGTGTCTGTTGAGTTCCTGCATGAGGCGATCGCCCAACTGTGTAAAGAATCCTTTGATGTAGTTTTGCTCGACCTTTCTTTGCCGGACAGCCGCGGTTTGGAAACGCTAACTCGTCTGCGAGAAGTGGCTCCTGATGTGCCAATGGTGGTAATGACAGGCTTGGACGATGAGGCGATCGCCCTCGAATCAGTTCGCTTGGGAGCTCAAGATTACATTGTTAAAGGTCAAATTACTACTCAATTATTAGTGCGGACGATCCGGTACGCGATCGAACGATCTCAAACATTTCAAATGCTGCGGGAAAGCGAGCGCCGCTTTCGGGCGATTTTTGACTCTTCGTTTCAGCTAACCAAGCTGCTGACTCCCCAAGGAATTGTGCTGGAAGTGAACGAGACAGCCCTCGATTTTGCCGGATTGGGATCGGAGGGTATTGTGGGCCGCCCGATTTGGGAAATGGCGATTTGGGCCCAGTCGCCACAGGTTTACGAACAATTGCAATCGGCGATCGGCAAAGCAAGTCGTGGCGAGTTTTTCCGCAGCGAAATCGACTTGTTAGGCAAAAGTGGCCAAATTATGACTGTTGATTTCTCACTGAAACCTGTTAAAAATGAAACAGGACAAGTTTTGCTGCTGATTGCGGAAGCCCGTGACATTAGCGATCGCAAACGAGCAGAAGCGGAAATTCTCAAAGCCCTCGCACGAGAAAAAGAACTTTCAGAACTGCGAGCTAAATTTGTCACAATGGTTTCCCACGAGTTCCGCACACCTTTGACAACCATCCAATTTTCCGCTGGATTGCTGCAAGATTACAGTTCTCAGTGGTCCCAAGATAAAAAATCTACTCATTTTGTGCGGATTCAATTAGCAATTAAACGCATGACAGAGTTATTAGAAGATATCCTCGTAATTGGCAAAATCGAAGCCAATACCTTGCAGTTTCAACCGGTTTCCTTAAACCTCGAAAAATTTTGCCGTCAACTGGTAGAAGAGCAGCAACTCAACGACAGCAACCAACACCCGATCGCCTTTCAATATGAAGGCGGCAACTGCGAGGCTCAAATGGATGAAAAACTGCTGCAGCAAATCTTGGGAAATGTCATCTCAAATGCCATCAAATATTCCCCTGTCGGCAGTACAGTTTCCTTGCACCTCAACTGTCAAAACAAAGAAGCTGTTTTCCAAGTTCAAGACCAGGGCATCGGCATTCCCCATGCCGATCGAGAGCGGATATTAGAAACTTTTTACCGATCTCCAAATGTCGGCACTATTTCGGGAACAGGTCTCGGTTTAGCAATTGTGAAGAGAGCTGTGGAACTTCACGGCGGCCAACTTGCGATCGACAGCCAAGAAGGAAAAGGCACAACTTTCACTATTACCTTGCCTCTAATTTGCCCTCCCAGTCAATAACAACTGAATTATCAACTATATATATCCGCGATTTAACGATTAATTAAGCGCCTAACCAACAAACTTATCAAGTGTCTGAACCCAGAATTTTCCAACAAACTACTAACTAAAAGGAGCTATCACCGTGGCTAAGATTTTGGTAATAGAAGACGAAGAAGCGATTAGAGAGAATATTTTAGAGTTGCTGGAAGCCGAAAATTTTGAAGGAATAGGAGCAATTAATGGCAAAGTCGGCATCAAATTGGCGATCGAAAAAATCCCGGATTTAATTTTGTGCGACATGATGATGCCGGAAGTAGACGGTCACGGCGTCATCAAAGCTTTGCGATCCGAACCCTTGACTGCCACAATTCCGTTTATTTTCCTCACAGCCAAAGCCGATAAACTTGACGTTCGCACGGGCATGGAACTGGGAGCTGACGATTACATTACTAAGCCCTGTACGCCGCAAGAACTGCTAAAAGCGATTGCTATTCGACTGGAAAAACAAAAAACAATTAGCCGACAATCTCAAAAGACGCTAGACGAATTACGCACTAATATTAGTATGTCGCTGCCCCACGAATTGCGGACTCCTTTGAATGCAATTCTGGGTTTTTCTGAGCTAATTCTGTCAGAATATCATGTCTTAGAGGAATCAGATATCTTAGAGATGATCGGTCAAATTCAAACTTCGGGTCATCGCTTGTATCGGCTAATTCAGAACTTTTTGCTGTATGCAGAACTGGAGATAGCAGCCACAAATCCCGAACGGCTCAAGGAGATGCGAAACAGCGAATTTAGCTGTGTAAAATCTTTGCTGAGTCAAAAAGCGCGGCAGCAAGCAAAACACGCGAATAGAACAGACGATTTACAATTAAACTTGCAAGATTCGTCGGTAGCTATTGATTCTGTCAGACTCGCAAAAATTGTTGAAGAACTATTGGACAATGCCTTCAAATTTTCTTTAGAAGGAACGCCTGTTTTATTAAGCAGTTTGGTCGAAAATCAGACTTTTATTCTGTCTGTCAAAGACCAAGGCCGCGGCCTGACTGCCGATCAGATTGCACAGCTAGAAGCTTACAGGCAGTTCGATCGCAAACTTTACCAACAAGCAGGTTTGGGATTGGGCCTGGCTATTGTTCAACGCCTTGTAGAATTGCACGGAGGGGAATTTAAAATAGAAAGTTTGCCACAGCAAGAAACCATAGTTTGCGTTTCCCTGCCTGTCTAAACAATGATTATTCCAGTTTCAAAAAAGAATACAACTGTAGGCAAACTCCCAACCCTTATGGAATAAATCATTGCCAATTCTCAAATCTAAACTCTAATATCATGTCCGGTCGATTACCATTCATCAGGTAGGGGCGGGTTCACCACAATATCTGCCAATAATTGACAATCTCAAAAACCCGCCTGGCCGGGATATTATGGTCAATCGATCGGACATGATATAAAATGGTATTATGCAGGAGCGATCGCTCCTTTCAGACACCGCTCCATATAAATTTGAGCTACCTTATCATGAGGGTTGATTTCCAAGCAGGCCGAAAACCATCTTTTAGCTTCGACACAGTTGTCACTATTGTAGAGTACCAAAGCTTGCTCAAAGATTGTCTTGGTCTCTAACTTTTTCTGTCGTAACTCTGGCGGATCGGCCGCAAATACTTCATAAAGTGTTACCATTCGCGATTTGCCTTTAACTGTTACGCGATCGATCAACCTCAAATCATAAATATCGTTCAACTGTATAAAAGTATTGTGAGTAATTAACATCGAAACTCCATACTCTTTCGTCAAACTTTCCACGCGGGAGGCTAAGTTTACCGCATCGCTAATCACCGTGCTGTCCATGCGACTTTGGCCGCCCACCGTGCCTAACATCAAAGAACCCGTATTGATTCCTATGCCAATTTGCAGCGGCGGGCGATCGACCTGATTACGAATAATATTATACTCGTTAAGCTCTTCTAGCATTGCAATTCCAGCTTTCACAGCATCGTCCGCACTGCCATTAAACAGCGCCATAATCGCATCACCAATGTATTTATCAATAAAACCAAAATTGTCAGTAATTGCCGGTTCCATCCGCGACAAATAACCATTAATAAATTGAAAATTCTCTTCGGGACTCATCCTTTCCGAAAGAGAAGTGAAATCGCGGATATCTGAAAATAGCACCGACATTTCTTTCTGCACCTGATCGCCTAATTTGACTTCCAGAATACTTTCATATCCCAGAAAGTGGAGAAATTCGTGCGGTACAAACCGCCCGTAAGCATCTGTTAATTTTTCTTCTGCAGCTAAAGCTTTTTGCAACTCGTCTGTGAATTGGCGGCGCTCGGTTTCTACCTCTAGACGTTCCGTGATGTCTTGAAAAGCGGCGATAGCGTAAACTATGTTTTTCCGTTCGTCGTAGATTGGAGTCGCCCAAACCTCGATCGGCACAATCCGATCTGACCCACGAATTTCTAGCTCGTCCATACGCACAAATTCTCCCCGCAACGCCCGAACAATCGGTTGGCTATCCCTCGGATACAATTGATTAGTTCCAGCGTCGTAAAAATGATAAGCTTCAGGAAATTGCTCAGTAGCCCCATCAAAAATTAAACCTTCGGCTAGTATCCTTTCGCCCCAAGAATTCATGTAAAAAGGTTTACCATTACCATCGACAACAAATAGTCCCACCGGCATCGCTTCCAGGAATTGAGTCAATCGGCTTTCGTTTTCTGACAGTGCCTCATTTAACTTTTCTTGGGCCGCCAAAGCTTTTTCTAAATCATTAGTAAACCTGATTCGTTCCACTTCCACCTGTCTCTGCAAACTAATATCCTTAGCAAAACCCTGATAGTAAAGCACTTCACCGTTAGCATCATAAACGGTGCGCGCATACTCAGAAATCCAGATAATGCTGCCATCTCGACAGTAAACCTGAGACTCAAACTCACACAGAGTACCGTGCTGTTTCATCAGCGCCAGAAACTCTTGACGGCGGTTCGGTTCCACGTACAATTGCTGCTGAATATCATTAATACTTTCTATCAATTCTGACGCAGAATCGTAGCCGTAAATTTCCGCCAGAGCAGGATTCGCACTGAGAAAATGTCCGTCTGGCGTCGTCTGAAAAATACCTTCTAGAGCATTTTCAAATATCCCGCGATACTTCTCTTCAGCTTGAATTAGCGCCTCTTCAGCTTCCTTGCGTTCACTTATGTCACTAAAAGCAATAATCGCATAGGAAATGTCGCCTGTAGAATCATAAATTGGAGTTGCCCAACTCTCTACAGGAATAATCTTATTAGCTGTACGAATTTCTACACCCTCAGTCCGCACATGTTCGCCCCGAAGCGCCCGCATAATTGGCAATTCTTCCACGGGGCATCTCTGATTAGTCCCTGCTTTATAGAATTGATAAATTGCTGCTTTTTGCTCTGAATTAATATGCGGCACAGTGCCTTTGCCAAATACATCCCGCGCTTTCTTGTTAGCGTAGAAAGATTGCCCGTTTGCATCAAGTACACATACGCCCAATGGCATAGCTTCTAGATATTGCGTCAAGCGACTTTCGTTTTCATGGAGTTTGGCAATCAGCATCGCCTGCTTGCGGTTTAATTTTACCAACTCCTCATTCATTTCCTGAAGTTCTCTTTGTTTTTCAGCTAATTTTTTATCTTGAAAATATCTATATATAGCCTCAGTGACAGTTAATTTTAAGTCATCACATTGCCAAGGTTTAGGTATATATCGGTACAATTTAGCATAGTTAATAGCATTGGCTACCGCCTCCAAATCTGCCTGCCCCGTCAGCATAATCTTGAGACAGTTAGGCGAGATAGCATGAACTCTGCTTAATAGTTCGTCTCCTTTCATACTAGGCATGATATGATCCGAAATCACCAAAGGAACTTCATACTGTTCTGCTAAAAGTTCTGACAGCAACTCTAAAGCTTCTTCGCCACTTTGGGCCGTTTCAATTAAATATTTATCTTCAAAGGCTTTTAGCAGGTCTATTTCCAGACTATCAAGTATAGTCTGCTCATCATCGACACAAATAATGACTGGTTTTTTCATAAATTTGCTAGACCAGACTTAATTGCTTCAATTAATTCTTGATTTTGCCAAGGTTTTTCTATGAAAGCATGAAGATTTGCTTGAGCTTTTGTGCGTTCGATTGCTTCTTTGTCTGCTTGTCCTGTCAGCATTACTTTCACAATTTGCGGATATTTTTGATGAATTTTAATCAGCAACTCATCTCCTTTCATTCCGGGCATCAACCAATCAGAGACAATTACTAAAATCTTAACATCAGCTTCACATAGCTCTTCAATAATTTCCAGGGCTTCGGCAGCACTTTCAGCAAATTCGCAAAGATATTTACCGTTAAATGCCTGTTGCAGTTCAATTTCCAGACTTTCCAACACCCCTACTTCATCGTCCACACACAAAATTGCTGATTTAGACATCGCTAGTTTCCTTATTTAGTGTGGCAGGGTGAACCCTCATGGCTGCACACCGTTTTCCAAATTCTACATTCTGCGTGGCTAGACTGCAAATTTTCGCCCCAGACTTCGCTCTGCGGCGCTTTACCTACTCAGTTAAATTAATCGGCAAAGACACGGTAAATGCTGTTTTACCTGGCCTCGACTCCACATCAATTTTACCCTGATGTTTTTCAATTATTTTTTTCACAATATCCAATCCCAACCCGCTGCCTTCTCCCGCAGGTTTGGTAGTAAAAAACGGCTCAAAAATTTTCCGAATAATCTCTGGTTGAATTCCCTTACCGCTGTCAATAATTTTGACCAACACGCTGGTATCTTGTTGTACCGCGTCAATTGTTAAAGTTCCTTGATTGTCCATCGCTTGTAAGGCATTGTGAATTAAATTTGTCCAAACTTGATTGAGTTCGTCGGGATAACACAGTACCACAGGCAATTGATCTTGATAGTTTCTGATGACTTCCACACCCTGCTTGATGTGGTTTTGATAAAGAGTTAATACAGTTTCAATTCCGTCCGTAATATTCACTTGTATTTTTTCCCCATTTACATCGTAACGCGCATAATTTTTTAGAGCAAAGACGACTTTTGCAGCGCGTTCAGTAGCGGTAGCGATGGTTCGGGCGCTTCTGTGAATGCTAGCAAACTCGTAGGCTGTTTTTATAATATTTTCGCTGTCAGGATCTTTGAGCAACGACAAGAATTCTTGCAGATTTCCTTGCAATCCGATATTGATTAAAATGCTAGCAATGCTGTCCGCATTGTCAATGCCTTCCGACTCTAGTTCCTGCTTCACGCCTTTTTTCAATACCCGTTTTTCTCGCGTAGATAAAGAGTAATTTTGTTGACTAGAACTGTACATCAAGCGCAAGAAATCGTGCTGGCGTTCGGCTGACAGTTCTTTAAAAAAAACTGGCAAACTTTCGAGATTGTTATCCAAAAAGCTGGTAATATTTCCAATAGACGACCGAATTGCCCCCAGCGGCGTATTAATTTCGTGAGCAATGCCGGCAATTAGTTGCCCTAATGCCGCCATTTTTTCTGATTGCACTAATTGATTCTGAGTAGCTTGCAGTTGGTCTAAAGTAACTGTAAGTTCATTATTTTTTTGTTGGAGTCTTTTTCGCAACTGGCACATTGCTAAATGGGTTTCTACCCTAACTAGAACCTCTTCCACCTGAAAGGGCTTGGTAATATAATCTACCCCGCCCACTGCAAAGGCTTTGACCTTATCAAGTACGTCATTAATCGCGCTAATAAAAATCACCGGAATGTCGCAAGTTCGTTCATCAGCTTTGAGCTTTTCGCAAACTTCATATCCATTCATTTCGGGCATCATAATATCCAGCAAAATCAAATCTGGAGGCATACCTTTTGCCGCCGAAAGGGCTAAGTCGCCACTAGGTACCGGGCGCACTTTATAACCCTTGCTATTCAAAATTCCGGCTAGCAGCCGCAAATTAGCTGGGGTGTCGTCAACTACTAAAATATTACCGCGATCGGTGCTAGGAATGTCGTTATTCATGTGATATTGCTTCCGAAATTAAATTTAAAACTTTGTCGTACTCAAAATTTTCTATACAAGTTGCGATCGCACCTGCCGTTACTGCATCCTTTAATCGAATTTGCTCTATCAAGGTATTAATTAACTCCATATCTGCATTCAGTATAGCTAGCTTTAAATCAGCTACCAGTGAATCAGGCAAGTTTACGAAATCAGTCGCACTCATAGCGCGATCGCCCTCTTTGATTGCCGATAAATCCGTTTGATCCGCATCTTCATAAATATAGCGCACTCCGATATGTTTGTGCATAGCATCAAAAATATCGGCTTCCCGGAAAGGCTTCCTCATAAAAGCATCGCAGCCCGCCGATAAAATAACTGCCCGTTCTTCCTCCAAAACGCTCGCTGTCAGCGCAATAATAGGTGTAGCTTGACCTTTAATAGTACCTTTAATGTATTGCGTAGCTTCGTAGCCGTCCATCACAGGCATTCTCATGTCCATCCAAATGAGATGCGGTTCCCAACTATCGCAAATCTCAATAGCTTCTTGACCGTTAGTAGCTTCTTTTAGTTCAAAACCCAGAGGAGACAGGATTTTAATTAACAGTTGGCGGTTGAGCGGTTTATCGTCTACTATCAAAATTCGATAGGTCTGTTGGTTGGGAACCAGGGCAATAACATTCCTGCTCGGTTTTGGGCTTTCAATATCAGTCGCCTCGACCGCAATAACTTGAATGTCAAACTTAAAATTAGTTCCCTTACCCACAGCAGAACAGACGCTCATTTCGCCGCCCATTAATTCTACAAATTTGCGACTGATGGGCAATCCCAAGCCGGTACCTTCTTGCGAATCTTTGCCTGTCTTGGTTTGCACGAAAGGTTCAAAAAGATCGTCTAATTCATTGGTAGCAATACCGGATCCAGTATCCTCGACTTCAAAATGAAGAAAGAAGGAAGAGGTAGAAGCTGAATCGTCATTTTGGGTGGCAATGATCTGGTTGTTCGACGGACTGAATTGAGATATTTTGATACCATTGATTGCGGAGATTTCAGTATCATTTGATACTTCAGATGGATAAAAAAATCCCCCTTCTGCCTGCTGATTTCTGCCTAGTGACTGCTTGCTAACTCTTACCGCTACACTGCCTTCATCGGTAAATTTAAGAGAGTTATTGAGCAGATTAATTAAGATTTGTCGCAATTTTAAATCGTCCGTTTCTACGTACTGTGGCACATCGAGACTGCGCTCAAAAACTAACTGCAGGTGCTTGTCATCTGCTTTGATTTGAAACATATCTTCCAAGTCGTTTAGCAGGCGGAAAAGGTCTAATTTTTTGGAATTTAGGGTGGTGCGCCCCGATTCAATTTTAGATAAATCGAGTACGTTATTAATCAGGGTGAGCAGGTGTTCTCCGCTGCTGCTAATTATGCTAATATTTTCTTGATCTTCTGGGGAGAGAGTTTGGCTGCGAGTCATCAGTTGGGAAAAGCCGAGAATTGCATTGAGAGGCGATCGCAATTCGTGGCTCATATTAGCAAGAAAAGTGCTTTTAGCTTGGTTCGCTACTTCCGCTTTGTCTTTCGCTACAGCCAATTCTGCCGTCCGCTCTTGCACTCGCTGTTCTAAAGTTTCAAAAGATTGTTGCAGTTGTTGAGCCATGCTGTTAAATGATTTCGCTAATTCCCCTAATTCGTCAGAACGTTCGCTTTCTACTGTTTTGTCCCATTCACCTTTAGCAATATTTTTGGCTGCTATATTTAAGCTCAAAATAGGATTTGTTACCCACTGAGAAGTCAGAATGCCAATCGCCACAGCTACTCCTAAAGCTGCGAAACACAGCAAAATCGCTGTGCGGGTATTAGCATCGATTTCTTTGGTGAAATCTGCTTCGGGAACAACTACGACAATCAGCCAGTCTAAACCTTTGCCGTCTTGAAACGGCAAGACTTTTAAAAATTGTCGCTTGTCATCTATGTCAAAGCTCAATAACTCGGATTTTTTAATTTGGTCTAATTTTTTAAACTTGGCAGTCAAATATTTAGCTGTCGCTTGAGTAAAAGGGTTGCTGCTTTCTTCCACTTTAAACAATTGTCTTTCATTACCTTTAGTGCGAAACGGTTTTTCTGTTGTGGAAGTTGCTAACAAAGTACCCTGGCGATCTATAATAAATGTTTGACCGGATTTGCCAACTTTGAGACTGTTGAGAAATCTCCCAAGATGGTCGAGACGCAAAGCAGCAAATAAGACTCCTTCTAGCTGATTTTTGTAGGTGTATACGGGTTGGATAGCGCTGATAAGTAATGTCGGTTCTAGTAAGGAAACAAAAACCGAACTCCAAGTAGGTTTGCCGACTTTGACGGCTTTTTGGTACGCAGGATGTTGCCGATGATCATAGTTTTTGGCAAGGGTGGTAATTGTAGTGCGATCGCCGAGAGCGTTCGTATTGTAAGAATTAAAATTAAACCCAGTAGATGGGTCTATCACATTAATCATTCGGGAGCCGTTAGAAAGTTGTTGACCGCATCTATAATCTCCATGCTTGTTGCCAACGGAGGTAAAATTGATATAGGGATATAATTGTACTTGGCGCCAAAGATATTTATCCCAAGCTGATAAGTTTTCCATCTTTAACAAGCCGAGCTTGACAGCATCCAGCTTGGTTTGATTGATTTGATGGGGAGTAGTCAGGTAAACTTGCAGGTTTTGCTCGACACGCAAACTCACCTCGCTCATTAACTGACTGGCAAGGTTATTAACTGCTTTTTGCCCGTTTCTAAAAGACAGATATCCTACGAGCCCCACGCCTCCCACTATTTGCAGTATAAATGGAACTATGAGAACAGTTCGCAGCGGTAATTTGTCTAAAATTTTAGAAACCATAAGATTGAGGGGTTTGGTGAACTTAGTCTAGAGCCGTATTTGCACAACCTGTCTTAACTGCAGCACCATTTATTTACTGCCGGTTAGCTAGGGGAAATTGATGCGGGCTATTTTAGCTATGGCAGGCGATCGACCCCGATCGAATGTGAACCTAATGTTTGCTCGATTAATGGCTATTATTTTACCCATTGTCGTATTATTGTTACCATTTAGGTAAAAGTTGCAGTCTCTGGCTGCGAGAACTGCCTGATATTCGATCGCACGGGCGAGTTTAATCCGCATGGGTCAAGCGGTTTGGAGGCCGGCCAGGAAATTTGCGATCGGCACTCGCCATTTTCCGCAAGACGTGTTATACTCTAAAAAGTCGAGGGCACGTAGCTCAGTGGATAGAGCATCAGGTTCCGGTCCTGAGGGTCGGGGGTTCAAATCCCTCCGTGCTCACTTTCTATGTCTTTTGCGGAGTAAGGGTTTCAGGTTAATTGTATTACCGATAGTCCTATTTTCCGCTCAAATTTCGCTCCCATCTGTTCCAAGTATCTCCAAAACCACCTCCATATCTGCCAAGTTTGCGCCGGACTTTTTGCGTCGCGCTTTTAACTGGTTGAGCAGGTCGGCTGGCTCTGGAAATTCTGCGACGGTCGGAGCGGAGTTTTCCAATCGCTCCGTGCTCATTTAAATTTATAGAGTCAGGAACTCAGGGCTAAAGCCACTGAGCTTGTAAGAAATTACAAGCTATTCTGACCAGCTTAAGTCTTAACTGACTACGTTATTTGAGTCACGACACCGGCGAATGCGAAGCTAGTTTTCCGCTCTGTCCGAAGCAATTAAACAGTCTTAAAGTCACGCTCGAAAGTGTTGCAGGTCTAAAAAGCTCTTATAACCTTGGCGAAGCTAACATTACCCGAAAGGGACTCGGAGACAACCATATCTCCATAGAGGGGCAACCATACCCCTCTAACCCCGCAAGGGGATTCAAGGCGATTGAAATCGCCGTGTCGTTTTCCACGAGCGGGCTGAAGCCACGCTCGTTTCCCACTTACCGAGTATTTTTTATGACTGATTTTGAGAGACCGGGGACAAATTTTTGTCCTCGGTGTCAATGTGATTTAAGCGTCAGTGTCAAAAATCGAATCGCCGCTGTAGTCGCAGGTCGCGGACTGATTGCGCCCCTGTTGCTTGGCACGGTAGAGTGAACGATCGGCGATCGCAATCAAGTCAGCCGATGATAGTTCCGAAATCGGAATCAAGTTGGCGATACCCATACTAATAGTAACTACATCGCTCACATCAGAGGTTTTGTGAGGAATATGTAAAGCTTGAATAGCAGCGTGAATCCGTTGGGCCACCGAACTCGCTCCTTCAATATCTGTATTAGGCAAAATGATGGCAAATTCTTCTCCGCCGTAACGCGCCACTAAATCCGCCGGACGGTAGACCACTTCTTGCACAGTCTGAGCAAGTTTGAACAGACAACTATCCCCCATTTGATGACCGTAGCAATCATTATAGCGTTTGAAATAATCCACATCAAACAACAAAAGAGAAATAGGTTTTTGTTCCCGGTATAGCCGCTGCCATTCCTGCTCTAAGCGGTCATTAAAACAGCGGCGATTAGCAATTTGAGTCAACCCATCAATATTTACCACTTGTTCTAAGAGATGAGTAGCGCGGGCTAGTTCTTCGTTAGAGAGTGCCAGTTGTTGATTAATTTCTCTCATGCGCGCTTGAGCCTGCTGCCTTTCTACCAATTCCTTCTGCAACTTCTGAAAAATATCCGCTTGTTTAATTGCGATCGCTAACTGATTAGCAATCTGTTTAACAAGGTCAATTTCAAATTCTTCCCATTGCCGAGGAGCAGAACATTGATGAATACATAACAACCCCCACAAATCTTGTCCATTGAGCAACGGCGCAACTAAATTAGCCCGAACCGGAAATTGTTTCCAAAGAGCGCGGTAACAGTGTTGAAGGTCAATATTATTGATATTTTCAACTACCTGCATTCTCCATTCTTGATATGAATCAGGATATGGTTCACCACCACACGGGTCGTTAAATTGATTTTTGCTTACCAATTTACATCCTTCGCCTACGGATTCTGAAACAAACTCACCATATCCAAAATTACTGTCAGGATAGAACTTAAATATGCCGACGCGCTCGGCATCAAGAAACACGCGAATCTCCTGGGAAGCAATCTCAAAAATTGTAGACAAATCAAGAGATTGACGGATGTGTTGAGTAATTTCTTGAAGTAATATCGCCTTGTCGTACTGTTTCCGCAGGGCGATTTCCGCTTGCTTTTGGGCGAGAATAGCTGCCTCGGCTGCTTTTTTTGCTTTAATAATTTCACCTTCGTACAGGATACGCTGGCGGATACAGATCAAGATGCAATCGTTGATGAAGCTTCCTCCCTTCTCTCGACGCACAGCGTTGATCAGCATGGGTATCTCACTACCCTCCTTCGACCTTAATGAGAAGTAAATTTCCTCTACTTTACCGTGGAGCTTCAACAGGGGGAAGAAATGGGTTTGATAGAAAATCCGGCTGGCGATCGGCAGAATGGATTCCATCTTCTGTCCCCGCAGTTCATCGGGTTCGTGTCCGAGTAATTGCACTAATGTGGCGTTGACCATTAGGATGGTACCATCGTCAGCAAACGAGAGGAATCCACAGGGTGACGTGTTTAGTAGCTCGTCTATCTGATAGGTCATGTTTGCCATACAACTCAGGTAGTATGAGGTACACTCAAATACTCCTTAATCATGTCGATCGTCTCTTGTGGATGACTCAGGTGCGGGCAATGTCCCGTAGCTTTCATCAGCCGTAGCGTACTTTTAGGCAGGTGGCGGTGGAGATAATGCCCTACCTCGGTGGGAGCTACCATGTCATCAGTACATTGCAATATCAGTGAAGGTACTGGGGCCTTCGGTAAATCACTGCGATTGTCAGAGTAAAAAGTCACCTGGGCAAAGCGACTTGCAACCACCGGATCGGTGGAACAAAAACTTGCCTCAAGTTCCTCACTTAACTCAGGACTCTCGTGATTCTGCATCACCATTGGCGCCATAAAGCTTGCCCAACCAATGTAATTTTTCTCCATGATATCGAGGAGATCCTCAATATCTTGGCGCTCAAACCCTCCGTAATAATTTGGTAAATCATTCATGTAGCAGGGTGAAGGCCCTACGAAAATCAGGCGCTTAAAGTAATTAGGAGCTTGAATTGAGGACAGAAGGCCGATCATACTGCTGACAGAATGGCCGACAAAAATCACATCAGTCAAGGCCAATTCTTCACAGATATCGAGGACATCCTGAACATAGCCATTGATGTGGCTGTACCGTTCAGGAGTGTAGGCACTAATATCCGACTGTCCCGAACCTACATAATCAAATAGGATGATTTTGTAGTCCTTCTCGAAGGCCGGTGTTACGAAACGCCACATATTTTGATCGCACCCAAATCCATGAGCAAACATCATGGTCTGGCTGCCTTGTCCAAACAATTTTATATTATTCCGTAAGAAAATTTTTTCAGTCATTTGAGCAACACGAGCATTAAATTGATTATAAGACTTTTGCGCGCTTTTATGAGGGAGGATTGCTTATCCCAAAGAGTGGTAGACAACAATTCAGGATGTCGGATTAATTGAGTGGCAACCTCAGCACTGACAGGCTTGCTAAACATATAACGCTGCCCGATTTCACAACCGATGCTTGTAACTATTGCCATTGCGCTGGGGTTTCAATTCCTTCGGCAATTGCGATCGGATTTAAGCGATGTGCCATTGCAACTAGGGCTTTGGCAATTGAGCGATCGCTCGATCGCTGGCTAAATCGCACCCAAATAAGCGAGTAAATTTGAGCGACTTCACGGGAACCTTTTTCAGATTGTTAAAAGCAGCATAGCGAGTCCCAAAATCATCGACAAAAATCCCCATACCATGCTCCGATAATTGGCTCAAAAGATTGTAGGTAATGTCAACATTAAGCATCATTGCCGTTCCCGTAATCTATAGCTAGATATATTTCGGTTTCTTTTCGGTGCGATCAACAATGCGATCGCTCTTAGCGATTAAAGTCGGTTGGGTGAGTTGACGTGCCGACAGATTCACCGCTATATCAGGAAGAATTAGTCCTGCTGCTAGCCACTGCTGATATTGCCAGCAAGCTTGCTCTAAAATCCATTTGCTCTTCGGGCCAAATCAATCCAGTTTTTTCAGCGAGGGGAATACATCGATGGCGATGAATCCAACCTAGTTCAGGAGAATGCCCTCCTACTATAACTTTAACACCAGCAAGGCTACCTGTTTGCCAATCGAGCTGAGGTTGATCCTACAGCAAGTATTGGCTTTCCCAGCACAATTCAAGAGATTTGCGATCGCCAAGGTAATGATTTTTGATCATAAAATTAGTCTTAATATTTTTGTAAAAACAATCGCCCGTGGTTCCGCTAATCTAGGAGTAGTAGGGATAGGCACGACGCGGGACTAAGCTGCTAGGCCAGAAAGATTTTCTGGTATGTTCGAGAATCGGATTGGGACAGGATTTGATGATTTTTGAGATGTCATTGAAATATACAATTTAGAGGCACAACAGCTTACCCCTAGATTTTTACCACAACCTATTTAGTGGGATTGCTACAGCAAAAGGCGCTGATGAAGAAGGCAATAAAAGCTCATATTTCAGCACTTAAGAACCTCCCAAACATTGTCGCGGTTGCTATAAAACTTCACAAACTCCTCAAATTAAAAAAGTTGGGTTTCCTAGCTCAACCCAACCTACTTTTAACGACCAATCACTGCTAACTCTCAAATATCCTCATCGTCTTGACCTTGCACACCCTGGAGAATCCGCGATAGCTCACTCTTCTCATTAATCGTAATCCGACTAGGAGAACCGCTGATAATCCGTTCGTAACCACTGAACGAATCTTTAATTTGTGGCCCTCTTTCAGTAATTGTGTATTCTCGAATTCCTTTGTCGTGCCACGAACCGCGCATCTTAAACACATTAATTGCCCGCGACATTTCTCCTCGAATCTCTACATACTGCAACATGATAATCGTGTCAGTAATCGTAGAAATATGGGAGTCCGTAATCGAATGAGCACCCATAAACTGGTCGCTTGTATTTGTGAAAAACCCGGTTATTTCTTCCTGCTTCGCAAAACCTGTCACTCCGATCACAAATTGCCTGAAAGCATTATTGCTGACACCCCTAGCTAACGCCGACAGCGAGTCTATAGCAATTCGAGAAGGTTTGAACTCAGCAATTTCTGATTTAATACTCTGCAAGTGGTCTTCCAAACCCGCCGATTCCGGGTAAGTGCACAGCAGCTTCAGCAGTCCTTTCTCTTCCATTGCCTCAAAATCAATGCCCCAAGAATAAGCATTGCGGAACAACTGAGCCCGCGACTCTTCATAGGCAAACAACAGCGCCCGATTGCCGTTCATACAAGCATTCTGCAAGAACTTGCTCACCAATAGCGTTTTGCCGGTTCCCGTTGCACCCGTAGCCAAAATAATTGAGTCTTTGAAGAAACCGCCACCGCACATCTCGTCGAGAGTTTTATCGCCCGAAGAAACCCGCACGTTTGAAGACTTTTGAGTTAATCGCATCGCCCCCAATGGGAAAATATTAATTCCGTCATTAGTCATAGTAAAAGGATATTCGCCCTTCATGTGAGTTGTACCGCGCAACTTCAAAATTTCCATTGTGCGGCGGCGGCGTTCTCCTTCCAATACGTTGCGAACAATCACCACATTATCCGACACAAACTCTTCCACCCCAAACCGAGCCACCGGGCCGTATTCTTCCACCCGTTCCGTAGTCATAACTGTAGTTGCTCCGACTTGTTTGAGGCGGGCAACTAAGCGAAAAATTTCTCGGCGCACCACCGATGCAGCGTCGTACTGCTGAAATACGGCTGTCACCGAATCTATAGAAACCCGCTTGGCTTTGTATTTGCGAATGGCGTACTGAATTCGCTCAATTAAGGCTGATAAATCAAAATTTCCTACGATATCTTGACCTTCCGGATCGGGGGAAGCGTCCAAAATAAATAGCTTGCCTTCCTCGATTAACTGTGCCAGATCCCAACCGAAACTGCAAGCATTTTTAATAATATCTGTCGGAGATTCTTCAAAAGTTACGAACACTCCCGGTTCGTCAAAATGGGTAATTCCGTTATAGAGAAATTGTACGGCAAATAAAGTTTTTCCCGTTCCTGACGTGCCGCTGACTAGGGTTGTTCTGCCGAGTGGCATTCCGCCGTGACTGATGTCATCGAAACCCTCAATCATCGTGCGAATTTTTTCAACTCCTGGCGTTACCAATCCTTTTCGTTGAACCGTTTGACTAATTTCATTCATGTCGATTTTTGTCAACTCTCAGTATTCTTTAGTTGTCACTCATTAACCGCCGATCATGAGTCTTTGTACCCAGCTTTTAGTTTTGGCTCTTGCTCAATAACTAATGACTGCTGACTGCTGACTAATGACCCCGCCCAAAAACCGATACCGTCCCACGTACTCCTGTCGTGGAAAGATAAAAATTTTAGACTTTTGTTCAACCTCCCCGATTCATCTGTTGAGTAAATCTAAAATCTAAAATCGTTCGACGATCGCGCGACTCGACGCTTCGACGCTCGCGCTCGCCGAACGTTTCACGTCAAACCGAAGTCTCAAATCTAAAATCGACTGACTCTCACCTGATTATCTTATGAATTCAGGTCTTCTTCGCGAAGTTCTTCATAGAGCAAATCTAATCCTATCAGAACTTTCTCGCGATCGGACAAATCGCCAATAATTTTTCGCACCGGCGGCGGCAGGATTTTGGCGAGCGTCGGGGTTGCCAATATTTTGTCCTCTTCTGCTAGCTGAGGATTTTTGAGAACATCTATGACTTTCAGCGCGTAGACTCCTTGAAATTCTTGTTCTAGGATGTCCTTTAGGGTTTTCAAAGCTCGCACTGAGTTGGGAGTATTCCCCGCAACGTACAGCTTCAGAACGTAGGTTTTCTTCAGAGGACTCATGAACTTTTTTAAATGTTGAGTATTAGTTGTCAGATGTTAGTTGTAGTGGTTATTTGTCTTAAATCCGCTGTTCTTTGTTATTTTATAAGAATTTCAGCCTCGCGCTGGCGCGGTCCTTGGTCGGCTCCTTTCTTTTTTGTTAGATTCTACCTTCTACCTTTTCTTTCTTAAATTAGGCCGAATCCCTTCTACATTCTACCTTGAGATGTCTCTTTCGGAATAGATCGCCGATACATCTCGCACATATGAGCGATCGCGTCAATCAGGGTCAAACGGTAATCCAGCAATATTTCCTCGCTGCGCCCTTCTAATTTTAGCTGTTTAGCAAACTCGTCCATCAATTCCATGTGAATTTCTACAATTTGAGTCACGGGAACGTCAGCAAAAAAAGCCAAATTCACAAATTCATCTATTAGATTGTTGACCGCACTACCTTGAGAAAAATAATTCAAAACGATGTCGCGATAACTTGACTTGAGTTGCTCCAAAAACTTTTGCTTCTCTGGACCCGACAGATTTTTCAAAAAAATCTGGGAATTTCTTTTATAATACACACCTAAGTATCCTAATCGCTCCCGTAATTTTTCTGCCAGCCGCCGCTGCTGTCGGCTGAGCAAACTTTGAGCAGTCAATTGGGCTGTCGCATCGATTGTTACGGATTGGTAATTGACAGGAACCGGAGTTGAAAGTTTCAGAAATTGTGCGATCGCCCGATCGATACCAGCAGCTATTTCGCTCGATCGAGCGATTGTTAGTTGCACCTCAGCAGGGTGATAAAAAAAAGCACAGCTTTCGTCTCGACTCTGGTTGGCGGTACTGGCTGCCGCCTCAAAACCATCTGAATATGCTGCTTCGGGCGTGCCATCTACCTGCGCGTGAGGCGAAAAAATCACAGCAGGCAAAAAGATCGATCGTTCTTGCAGCTTGCCCAGAAGCGATCGCAGATCCCCATCCACCTCCAAAACCAAACAATCAAGGTGATAATTGTGCTTAAGGAACCCCAAAAGCTCCACGGCCGACTTAATGTGCGTTAAAGCATAGCGATCGCCTCTCAAAAGCTCGATCGCAGAGGCTGCGATTTCCTCAGAGCGGACAAAAATACCAATAGACAGTTGAGGAAGCAAAGCTGTAGGTGCACCACCTAAGTTGCCTGAAAGTGCTGGATCGCTCAGAGTTGATATCTCCTTTACAAAAAACTTAACATTTTAACAATCATCTCAACATTTATTTTAACCAATCTTAACCGCAAAATAAGTGATGCGCTTCTAGCAGAGGAAGAATCAAAGTGTACTCCTTGGTTGTTGTGTCAAGCACCCTGAGCGTGATTTCTGCAATTAAGCTTAAGCCTTAAAATAATTGCTAGTCGCCTCAAATCAGGCGTAGGCATCGAACTCCCCGGTCTCGGTGCAGATACCCAGCCTGATAGGGAACTGATATAAAACAAATAAGATACAGAAATTCGCAGCTACATTGAGCATCAAAAATATTACTGCTCTCGCGAGCAGACTCTCAGGTTTGTTATGCCACTCACCACCGCCAGTATCAAAAATTTTATCGAGCCAGTGCCGCTGTGCCTCCAAACTGCCGCGCTAGAATCGCTGCAGTCAATTTTCAGATCCTGCAACTGCGATCGAGTCGCAGTAGTCAACGAACAGTTACAGCCGCTGGGATTAGTGTACCTCCGCAGCCTTTGGGCTTGGGGAGCCGATCGCACAAACGATGGGCAGCAACCTTTGTCAGAAAGCTCGATCGCGATCGAACCAGTCAGGGCATTACCCGCCGCTATGAGCGTCAGGGAATTCTGGCAATACCTGCAAACACAGGAACAGAACACCCCAGCCCTGCCAAACCGTCAAACCGCCGGCATTTCATCAAACAACCCGATCGCCCTCACAGATGCCAGTGGTCAATTTTTAGGAATGCTAGACAGCCTGAGCCTGCTGCAATTCGCCGCACTTAACAGCAGCTCGCTCAGCAGCCTCACAGAGCAGGCAACAGCCGTCAAAGAAATCGAATTAAGGCCGGTTTCCGAAGCCCTCGCCACGGCCCTAGAGGCTCAAGTGCGCTTTCTAGAAGCAGGATTGAAACCTTCGGAAAACCTGAACTCCCTAGTCCAACTCCTAGAAAAACTGCCCCTGCCCCTGAGATTGCAAACCCCTACCGCACAAATAGTCAGCCAAAACGCAGCGTGGCGGGTTTTGCTGGGAGCAGGCCCCGAACCAGTACCAGAACCAGCAGCAAATTTGGGTAAACACTCGCCGCGTAAACCAAGCCATTTAACAAGCGAATACAAGAGCGTGCAGTTAGAGGCCATCACCAAAGAGTGCAGGAGCGTAGTAGGAGCAAGTAGATCAGGCGATGGCGATTCAACAGCAGCCACCAGTTGCCCGCTGCCCTTGTACGCCGCCGCCTCCCCCTCAACCTTAACCGCTCCATCTTGGTGCCCCACCGCCGGCAAACCAGATACCTATATTTGCGAATGCCCTGTACAAAAAGGTCAAGAACGGATCTGGCAATTTGTCAAACAACCGCTCTCAGACCAGCTAATTTTAGTAATGGGACAAGATGTCACCGAAGAACATTTAGTGGCCAAAGAACTAGCAGCGAAAAACGCAGATTTAATCCACCTCAACCGACTAAAAGACGAATTTTTATCCTGCATCAGCCACGAACTAAAAACCCCGCTCACCGCCGTCCTCGGTTTGTCCAGCCTCCTCAAAGATAAATTGATCGGAGAACTCAATGACCGCCAAACACGCTACGCCAAACTAATCCATAAAAGCGGGCGGCATTTGATGACAATAGTTAACGACATTTTAGACTTGACCCGGATGGAAACCGGGCAGCTAGAACTAATTCCCGAACCGGTCGAAATAGCATCAACCTGCCAAAGAGCCTTTGAACAAGCAAAACAACTGCAACAGCAAGAAGAAAAAAACCCTCCCGGCGCGAGCCAAACGGACGGTACAGCAAACGCAGAACCCTCTGCCCAAATAGAATTTACACTCGAAATAGAACCGGGACTGAGCCACTTAATTGCCGACGAACTGCGGCTGCGGCAAATGCTGGTTAACCTCCTTTCCAATGCCCTAAAATTCACCGAACTCGGCGGCAAAATCGGATTGAAAGTAAATGTTTGGGAAGGCTGGATCGCATTCACTGTTTGGGACACTGGCATCGGCATCCCCGCCGACAAACAGCACCTGATCTTTCAGAAATTCCAACAGCTAGAAAGCCCCCTCACCAGGCGCTTTCAAGGAACCGGACTGGGACTGGTACTGACTCAACGCCTAGCTCGGCTGCACGGCGGAGACGTTTCGTTTATTTCCTCCGAAAACCAAGGCTCTCAATTTACCCTGCTGCTGCCACCAAATCCTCCGGGAAACAGCAGCGAAGAAGTCTCCGCACCGGGAGCCGCTGAGGAAGAATTATTAAAATCCCAATATCCGACTCTGATCGCCAATTCTCGCTCTCGTTTAGTATTAATAGTCGAAGCCGTTCCCAAATATATCGAAGATTTAACCAACGTCATCTCAGGTTTGGGCTACCAAGTAATAGTCGCCCGTTCCGGCACCGAAGCACTGGAAAAAGCTCGCAGGTTCAGTCCCGAAGCGATTTTCCTCAACCCGCTGCTGCCACTGCTGTCGGGTTGGGACGTGCTGACGCTGCTCAAGAGTGACCCGGATACCCGATCGATTCCGGCGATCGTCACGGCCACCAGAGGCGAAAAAGAACGGGCCAGTGTCAACAGAGCCGAAGGCTTTTTGAGCTTGCCGGTGGAAGAACCCGCTTTGCGGCGGCTGCTGACAGACTTGATCGGCCACAGTAATGCCAGTACGGGCAAAGTGAAGAGTTCTTTAACCGTGTTGTGGCTCAGCCCGCAAAACAGTTCGTCTCAAGGTTCCGCTTTACTGCTCAACCCCAACTACTGCCGGGTTTTAGAAGCAGACGACCTCGGCCAAGCAGAACTCGTGGCAAGAATTTGGCGGCCAGACGCGATCGTCTTGGATGGTACAAGTCAACTGCAAAACCCCTTAGCTTTTATCGAACAGTTAAGTCGGTCTCGAAATTTGGGTTCTCTCCCCTTGGTTACTTTAGAACCCACTACTACGCAACTGGCAAATCAAGTCAAAGGATTGTCGGTATTTCCCTGTTTGGCTACCCGCAGTCCCGACGACAGTGAAACTTCAGGTACCGGGTTGGTGGCCAGTGCATTGTGGCAAGTGATTCAAGTCGCTGCTGGCATGAGTTGGAAGCCCAGCATTTTATTTGCCGACATTTCGACGTTACCCGATTTGCACCGAACTTCTGGGGGGAACCCGACGGAAGAATTGGAACATTGCGATCGATCGACAAATGCCGAGATTCCCCTCCCCAATTCCCAGTTTTCTACTCCCAACTTTCAAGCTTTGATCCAGTACATCCACACCGCAGGATTTCGAGGGTCGATCGCTCCCTGCTGGACAGAAGTTTTGCAGCAGTTGCAATATCAAAGCGTTGACTTAGTTTTGCTGTGTTTGCGAGATGCCCCCTCAGAATCCCCCGCTATGTTGCAGGCGCTATCGAACCTGCGCCAAATGGCAGTAAAACTGCCAATTTTAGTCTGGGATTATCGGTATGCTGTAAATTCGGAATCAGAGGCGATCGACTTTCTACTGCAAGAAGTATCAGCCAAAATTTTGCCTTCTTCCTTATCGGCAGCACAATTGTTAGATAAAATTCAACAGGCTTTATTAACTCACTCAAGCTCGTGAAAATGAAGGATTTACCAGGTTTGTAGTGCGGAATTAACTCGTTTATAAATCAGTAAAAATAAACTATTATTTATGAGCTAAAACAGAATTTTGTAGAGCTTTAACTGACAACCGCGAAGCCTTATTTATTAACTGATTCAACTTTATAATAGCTCATAACTTAGCTTGTTTGTAGTGACCTTCTCAGTCGTCTATAAAATAGTGAAGAAAAACGGCTATCCTGAGTGCCAACATAATTTGAGAAGTATTTAAATGAAAACCCAGAAGTGTTGCGAGTCAAGAAGCAATATCAAAACTCAAAAATATGAGTTATTATAGGCGATCGAGAAACCCTTATATTTTTTTCTGGGGCTGTACAGTGCCTAATCGCATTCCTTTAATATCTCTGCTACTCGCACTCGGTTTGGGGGCAATGCCCGAGCCTGCTGTTGCACAGGCACTCCTGCCTTACACCCTGCAAATCGACTCGGCCCAACTCGAACAAACGGCCTTGAGCCTTGCAGAAGAAGCCGTCCAGCTAGCCAGACTCCAGCAGTACCAACTAGCGGTACCCAGAGCCGAACTCGCCACACAGTTAGCCCCCAAAAATGCTCAAACTTGGACTTTGTTAGGTAGCTTGTACCTTCAAGTCGAGCAGTTTGACAAAGGCATTGAAGCTTTGGGGCAAGCTCAATCTCTGTCGCCAGAAAATCCATCAATTAAATTTGTCTTGGGAGAAGCTCATTTTCGGAAAACGAACTACGAGAAAGCAGTCGAATATTTGCAAGCAGGATTAAAACTAAAACCAGACACTCCCGGTGCATTATTTGATTTAGGCAATGCTTTTTATAAGCTGAAGCGGTTCGATCAGGCGATCGCCCAATACGAAAAAGCCTTTGCTTTAGAAAAAAATCTTTGGCCGGCTGTCAACAATATCGGATTAGTCAAATACGAAATGGGAGATGTTGATAGCGCCATCAAACGCTGGCAAGAAGCGATCGCGATCGACGACAAAGCAGCCGAAGCAATGCTAGCTCTAGCAGTAGCACTCTACGGCAAAGGCGACAAAGCAAAAGGCTTAGCGATGGGAGAAGCAGCTCTAAAACTCGACAAACGGTATGCTACCCTAGAATATCTCAAAGAAAACCTCTGGGGCGATCGTTTGATCGCAGATACCCAAAAATTGCTAGCCACTCCTGAAATGAAAGCAGCACTGGCTAAAATTCAAGACGCCCCACCCCCTCCAATGTAGTCGCCCGATCCCAAATCCGGGTTTAATATCATGACTACCCCTCCGTCATATCAATTCCGGTTGCACCGGAATTATTGTTGACTGTTGACTGTTGACTGTTGACTGTTAACTTGGAGTCGAAAAACTGAATGATAGTTGAGTATTGACTGTTGATTCGATTTTACGCCCGACGATGCTAGCGGAGTTGATATCATTGCGAGGAACGAAGCAATCGCTTAGTCTCTGCGATTGCTTCGTTCCTCGCAATGACAAATAATACAAAAAAAAAGGGGTAGTAAACCCGGATTTGGTATTATAGCAATCCTAAATCATTTGCATAATTATTGTAGGGGCAATCCCCCCGTGGTTGCCCGATAGATAGGGGGTAGGCACGGGGGCACTACCCCTACAAATGTATCTGAATCATTTAGGATTGCTATAGTCACGATCAACTTACTTCAACTGCCCCCAGTGTTTTGAGCGTCGCAATAGTCGCCTCAGTTAAACCTTTAACACCTGCAATATTCATTCCTTCATAAGGTTTGGGAACAGGCAAGGTTTTGCTACACTCACCCGTTACTGCATCCCAAAGCTTAATCGTCTCATCTTGGCTGGCACTGGCTAGAATTCGACCATCTGGACTAAAAGCAACCGACCACACCCAATTGTCGTGTCCCCGCAGAACTTGCAAGCACTCATTCGTGCTAACATCCCACACTCGTACAGTTTGGTCATGACCGCCACTCGCCAAGTGTGTACCATCAGGACTGAACATTACAGATGACACAATACCGTCATGTCCCTCTAGGGTGGTCAGACATTCTCCTGTATTGATATCCCAAAATTTGATGGTACTGTCACTACTGCTGCTTGCCAGGATATTACCGTCAGGACTAAAGGCAACAGACCAAACCCAACCGCTATGTCCGGTAAAAGTTTTCCAAACTTCCCCTGTACTGATATTCCATAACTTCACCGTATTATCAGCAGTGGCAGAAGCGAGGATATGACCTGAAAAACTAAACGCAACTGCCAACACCCAGCCCTCTGGTTCGGCGCAAGTATAAAGACAGTGCCCTGTCCTGATATCCCATAGTTTTATAATCTGGTCGCCACTGAAACTAGCCAACGTCTTACCGTCGGGACTGATGGCGACTCCCCAAACCCAAGCTGAATGACCCTGTAAACTTTTTAGGCACTGTCCAGTCGTAGCATCCCATAACCTGACAGTAGTGTCATAGAATCCACTTGCAAGCAAGTGTCCATCGGGACTGAAGGCAATGGATTTCAATCGATTAGTCTGTCCATCCTGTAAGCTTTTAAGACATTTTCCTGTTTTAGCATTCCATAATCTGACGGCGCGATCGCTACTGGCTAAGCTGTGACCGTCTGGTGAAAAAACTACCGATGTCACTGGATTGCTTTGCCCGTAAAGTGTTTTCAGACATTGACCTGTTTTAACATCCCACAGTTTTAGCGTGCGGTCTTCACCAGTGCTAGCTAAAGTTTTGCCATCAGGATTAAACGCGACGGCTGAAACCCGACTGGTGTGTGCTTGCAGTGTTTTTAGGCACTGACCGGATGCAACTTCCCACAATCTCACGCTGCGGTCTTCGCTGCAACTTGCTAAAATCTGGCCGTCAGGACTAAAGGCAACAGACACCAATATTTGTGAATGTCCAGAGCAAATCCTCAAGACTTCACCCGTGTTAATATCCCAGAGGTCGATCGCAGAATCATCACCACTGGCTACCGTTTTACCATCTGGACTGAAAGCCACCGATCGAATTTGACTGCTGTCACTCTCAAACATTTTCAGGCATTCTCCCGTCTCTACATCCCACAGTTTGAGCGTTCCGTCATCACCGCCACTAACTAAAATCTTACCTTGAGGACTGAATGCGATCGACCAAGCCTGACTTTGGTGTGCTGGCAATGTTAGCAAGCATCGTCCATTACTCCAATCCCAAAAACGCACAGTCCCATCACCGATGCCACTAGCAAGCATCTTGCCATCATGACTGAAAGCAACTCCCAGCACAGTGCTAGTATTTCCCTGCAATATTTGACGGATAGACCAACTACTAACATCCCAGCAACGAATCGTCCCGTTACTACCGCCAGTAGCAAGAGTTTTCCCATCCGGACTAAAAGCAGCGGATAACACGATGCTGCCGTCTTCTTTGCTAGTGCTCAGCAGCTTAGCTTCTGGCATTTGCCACAAGTGAATCTCACCATTCGTATCGCCCAAAGCTAAAAGTTTTCCATCCGGGCTAAAAGCGACTGACAAACCACTTCCCAAAACTTCAGCGAAAACGGAATTAGCTAAATTAGCACCAGCAAAGTTTACCTGATGTAAATTCGTATCGGGTAAATAAGCTTGCCAAACGGTCAAATTAGAAAAATCCCAACCGCTTAAATCTGGCTGCATCTGACGCAATAGATTTATAATATTACCCGCAGCATAGCCAGTTTCTAGTGTTGGTTTACCGCGCAGTGATGCCAGAATGGGTTTGAGTTGGTTTTCTAGAAGTTGCTGGCTTTCAAAAGTAAAAAGCAGTCGATCGGCAATAGGTTTAAGGATAAGACGAGCTTGCGTATCTCTAAGGTATTCTTTAGCTGTAGCTTTGAGAAGAGCATGGCTTCTGAGAAGGTCAATTTCGCTGTTGGTTATCTCAGTGCAGACTTTTTCGATTAATCGTTCCGTCATGTATTCCATGACGACGGGTTGTTGAGTGTAGCCGTCTGAGGTTTTTTCGATGAGAGAACGTCTAACGAGAGAACCTAAAACCTCTAGTAATTCTTTGACAGTTAATTTTGAAACTAAATCTTGTTGTAACTCTCTCAGCGAGACTGGCTCCCGCTCGATCGCTAGCCAGTACATCACCTTTTTTTCTATATCTGATAAACGATTGAATTGTCGGTCTAATAGGTTCCGAATATCATCAAATACTAAAGTTCCTTGGTTTAAAAGTTCTAAAAATTTGGTCAGGCTACTTTCAAAAAAGTCGTGAATGGCTGGAGCAACCATTTTTAAAGCTAGGGGATTTCCCGCATAGTGGGATATCAAAATATCCCATTCGCAGTCTGATCCTTGAAAAAAAGCAATATCTTGGACAATTTCCTGTGCTTCTGGGGTTGTTAAACCTGTCAGTTGTAATGAACGAACTGGCAAATTTTTACCTTCTTTAGCTGCTAAACCGATCGGTTTTTCTCGACTGGTTAGTAGCAGGGTACTTTTATGGTTGATTTCGGCTACGCATCGCAGAAGTTGACCGTAGGCTTCATATCCCTGTCGATAACAACCCGTGCGTTCTTCTTCCTGTAGAATTGACTCAAAGTTATCTAATATTAAAAGACACCGATGCTGTCGCAGATAGTGCATCAGGCGCGAGATTCCAGCATCCACAGTTTCCGGTAAATTTGTTTCTTGTTGGTTCGAGAGAAATTGAATCAATTCTGCCAACAAGTCGAGGAGCGATGGAGCATTGTAGAGACTGTGCCAAATAATATAATCAAATTGTTCTTGGATGCGTTCTGCTACCTTGATAGAGAGAGAGGTTTTACCAATGCCACCCATCCCCAACAGCGTCACTAGGCGACAGCGATCGCCGATTAGCCACTGTTCTAATAAAGCTAATTCCTCTGCACGTCCGTAGAAAATAGAAACATCAATTGCCTCTCCCCAATTAATGGTTTTGTTGAGTTTTGTTACGTCAGGTGTAACTCGATCGGCGATCGCACCACTCCGATCGATTTGTTCGTTGATATTGTGACTAATTTGGCTATTTGGTAGTGCGACGGTTACTTGTGCCTGTTGCGCTTTCCGTCGCATAACTGACTGAACATTACTCTTGGTGACTTTTTCTCCGAATAGCCGACTGAGAACTTGCCATAACTGAAAGCCAACAAACTTAATATATTCTGCATCGTAACCCGCGCTTTTGGCAATCTCTGAATAAGAGCGTCCTTCCCAAGCCTGTCGCAATACTAATATCTGAATATCGTTGAGATGCTGTTGTTTGAGAACCGAGTCGAGGAAAAGCAATGCTTCGTCGATCGTCATTTATTTAAAATTATCGGGTGTGTGAGCGAAAAAGCGGTGGTTCCTGCTTGACGGCACAGAAGATTAAGCAATTATACTCAAGATGATAGCATATTTTGCGCGCAAGTTATAACTATTTATAACTATTTCTCACAGACGCGATCGGCGCATCCGGGTTATCACTGAATCAAGGTAGATTTAAGCAGTGAATTTCAATCTTAAGAGGGTACGATCGCAAGTTTCACAAACACACCAAAAAAAGCGAATATAGTTAACCCTTGTTGATTTAGTTTACTCCTAAGTTAGAGATTTATTGAACTTAGATTGATTCAATAATTTATTAGGGTAGCCTCGACCTATTCGCAAGCAATTTTTTTTAAAAGGAGAAACAAAATGCCAAGGCAGTTGTTGAATACAACAGAAGAATCAGAGTTTTTGAGTAAGAAAAAAAAAGAATGTGATTTGGTAATGAAAGGGGGTGTGACGAGTGGAATTGTTTATCCTCCGATTGTCCTAAAGCTTGCAGAAAAGTATCGGTTTCGTAGTATTGGAGGCACTTCTGCAGGAGCGATCGCAGCAGCAGTTACAGCAGCAGCAGAATACGGACGGGACACGGGAGGCTTTACAAAGCTCAAGGAGATCAGCGACCAACTTAGTCAAGAAAAGTTCTTACGCAACCTATTTCAACCTTCCGAAGAAACCCAACCCTTAATGGATACCCTGGAGGCTGTTTTTATTTACAGTAAACAACAAGAAGAAACGAAAAAAAACAACCATGAAAAGCAGGAAGAGTCAACTCCGCTGCAAAAATTCTTGGGCTTTTTCCAGTTTGCTCGATTTCTTCGCAAAACTTTTCGCTCTAAACACCAGAGGGTGTTCGCAATTGGATCGCTTAGAGGCTTTGCGATCGGTTTAATCCTGGCGTTGTTCTTATCAGGGTTCTCTTTTCTAGTATTTTTTTTAATGGCTCAGTTGACGGGTGGTAGTTTAAGCGGAGGGAGCTTTATTATACTCTTGCTGCTACTAAGCGTACCGTTGGCTTGGATAGGATGGTGGATGGGCGCTTTGGGTGTTGGCGTCTACGATTTGTACGGCATCCTCACTGAAAAAGTGCCGAATAACTTTTTTGGAATGTGCAGTGGGCGAAAAAACAATCGCACATCTAAAGGCCCAGAAGCGCTGACCGATTGGCTGACTGCAAAAATCAACTATGTTGCCGGAATTGATGAAAACGGTGAGCCACTTACCTTTGGCAAGCTAAAGCAAAAGCAAAAGCCCATTGACCTCAAGCTGGTGACATCTAACCTGAGTCACAATCAACCCTATATACTGCCTTTCAAAAACCACGCTTTTATTTTTAATAAGGAAGAGTTTTCCAAGCTATTCCCGTCGAACGTCGTAGAATATATGACGCGATGTGCTTACCGAAGCAAAAGCGTGGAGTTGCCTGAAGGTTTTCATTTCTTGCCTGAAGCGGACAATTTGCCAGTGGTAGTCGCGATGCGGATGAGCCTCAGCTTTCCTATATTAATCGGTGCCGTTCCTCTCTACACAATTAATGGCGCTGCTTTCCAAGGCAAAAAAAAGCTCGATCTTACCAAGGAAAAGGATTGGAAACAGTATTCGCAACTGAACTGGTTTAGTGACGGAGGCATCTCTAGCAACTTTCCGATCCACCTTTTTGATGAGTGGTTGCCAAGCCGCCCGACTTTTGGAATTAACCTTACCTCGCTGCCACCCAACGCATTTAAGAAGGACGAAAATAAGACTCAGATACAGGCAGATGCTGTCAGCGTCGTTACCAATCCAGATACAGAAAACCTTGGCCGGCAATTAGATACGTTGGATGGGGATAGAGATGAACTCTATAAATCAATTTACCTTTCCAAGGCAAACGATCCCCCTGTTCAGGTGTGGGCACAAATTTCCAAGTTGAGCGATTTTATCCGGGCAATTTGGTTAACAGCGCAAAACTACCGCGACAACACCCAATCAATGCTGCCAAGTTACAGGGAACGGGTGGTGCAGGTTCGTTTAGATAAAGCTGAAGGTGGACTGAATTTGTCTATGGACAAGAAAATTATCAAGCGAGTGATGGAAAAGGGGGAGATAGCTGGAGAAAAAATAGTAAATGATTTTAAGTTGGAACATCATCAATGGGTGCGTTTTCAGGTACTGATGGGATTACTGGAGACTGAACTGACAAAGGTGGAACAGGTGCTGCGAGACAAGAGTTTAGATTGCCAGAAGCTGGCCCAAGAGCAGCAGGATAAAAATGAGCAGCATAAGAATGATAAATATCCCTACCCTCGCTCCGAGGCTTGGTGCGACGAAGCATTGGCTCGCGTCAAATACATTCAGGATTTTGTGAAAGGTTGGGGTGATGTGTCTCTTATTGACGAAGAAACTCCACGCCCCGATCCTGTACTACGAGTGACACCAGAACTGTAGGAGGCAAGAAAATGCAATTGTGGCATCCACTCCATTTAATCCCCAGTGGTTTAACTGATTGGCTAGTATTGGGACTGTTGGTTGCTCTCACTTTGGGATTGGCATCAAAGACAAACCACCCATCGCTTACAACCGAACAAGCTCCCTGCGGTATACTTTCTCTTGAATTGGCAGGCAATGAGGAGAAAGCTAGCGCCATTATTGCCTCCTGGGAGAAGGGGGCACTCAACGAGGCTTTAAGCAGTCTTTACTGGGATAATTTCTTTCTACTGGCTTATTCAACGGCGATCGCATTAGGCTGTGTGATGGCTGCTGATAGGCTGCACGCGCCTGGAACTTTGGAGTACAACTTAGCGATTCTACTGGCTTGGGCGCAATGGCTAGCAGCGCTACTCGATCGAACTGAAAATTTCGCGCTTGAGAAAATGCTTCGCGGCGCTGTAAAAAGTCCCTGGCCTCAGATTGCTCGGTGGTGTGCTATACCCAAGTTCATCATCGTTGTTGCAGGGCTTGGCTATGTAGCGCAGTCATTATCGAGCTCGTTGCTCTCCTAAAAACCTAAAGCCAAATACTTCTTGAACGCTTCTTGATTATCTGGAATAGTAGAGGGCGATCGCTCTTGTGTCAGTTGGATAAAGAAAGGGCGATCGCAGATACATGGAAATACTTACAGGGAAAAGGTGAACAGTATGAATTTATCACTAGATAGCACTACCGTTACTCATAGTTTAGAGCAATCTCTACAAAAAACTCATAGCTTCCTCGCAGCTTTAGGAACAGATGCTGATTTTACTGCCAAGATGGCGTTAGCTTTTGGTAACGACTTTGAGGCTGATATTGCCAAAAGCTTAGCTCTAGATTGGGCGAATGGAGACTTTGAAAAACTTCCCTTGATAGAGATTCGCTCTTCAGCAGAAATTAATGGAGCCAAGGGAGCTTTTGCTGGAGCAAATAACACAATTTATCTATCGCGAGAGTTTCTTGATGAAAATTCCAATAATATTGATGCGATCGCCAATGTTATTTTAGAAGAAATCGGTCACTCAATAGACTGGCAATTGAATAACTCAGATACCCCTGGAGATGAAGGGGCAATTTTCTCAGCATTAGTGCGTGGAGAAACATTGAACTCTCAACAGCGACAACTGCTTTTAGCTGAGGATGATTCAGCTACCCTTACCTTAGATGAACAAGTTCTTCAGATTGAACAAGCAACAATTTACACCGGAGAAAATCTGGGAGACATTATTACAGGTTTCGATGCTCTTCTAGATACCCTTCAAGCTGCTGTCAATAACCGAGTATACGGGAACAAATTGCCACTTTTAGGAGATAAACTGAAGAATTCCGCTGAAAGTGGCGTACAGTTTATCAGCAATTTTGAAGATGATGTTCTCAATAAACTGCACGAAAAACTCGATACAGCAGTAACTAAAACACCGGAGCTAATCAAACAAGCTCTAGCAGAAGCTTTGGGGCCCAGTGGGTTAAAGTTGCTTCCCGACTTGAATAATGATGGTCAAGTTGATGCCCAAGAAATTGACCAGGCGATTAGCTTTGTGGAAACAACCGACGATGTTAAGTTTAACTTAAGGCTCAAAAAAGAACAGGCGGCTAACTCATTCTCTACAGCCTTGGATGCTGGGATTGGATTACCAGCTTTGAAATTGGATATCAATGGCAAGGCCAAAATCGGTCTTGGCTATGATTTAAATCTGGATTTTGGTGTCAATAAGACTAAAGGCTTTTATTTCGATACATCAAATGCCAACGAACTTAAAATTAATTTCAATGCCTCTCTTCCCAACTTAGAGGTAACTGGCAAACTGGGATTTCTGCAACTCAATGTCAAAGATAAAGGCACCCAATTTAACGGCGATTTTACAGTTGATTTAAAGGACTCAGATAATCAACTGTTTTTTTCGGAACTGCCATCAGTTAATTTAAAAAGCCTCGTAGATGTCAAATTTAATGGTTCAGCAAATATCAATCTGAATGCTGCCACAAGTTTTCAAGAGTCTGCCGTACTGCCATCGCTTAGTACGGACATCAATATTGACTGGGGATTTAATAGCAGCAATGCAGATCCAGACAATCCTAGCAGTTTTGGCGATGTACCCACTATTGCGTTCAACAACGTACAGATGGATATGGGTACATTCTTCAGCGACTTTGCGAAACCTATTTTGGGAAAGATCAAGCAGGTTACAGATCCAATTCAACCTGTCATCAAAGTGCTGGAAGAACCGCTACCGGGGTTCTCTGATGTCAGAGCTATCAAAGCTGCCTTAGATAAAGATAAGGATGGTAATGTTACGCTCTTGGATATCATCGAAACTATCGAACCAGCTATCGATCCAGATTTCAATTTGGGGTACATAAAAGCCGTCAGCGAAATCGCTGTTTTGATTGAAAAAATCGACGATATTTCAACTAGCCCTGACAAGCTGATTGTTGACCTTGGCAGCTTTAATTTAGGCAGCACGGATATCCGATCGGTCCCCGACCTTAAAAATGTATCGCCGAGCCCAAGTCAGGGAATTCCCGACATCAAATCGCAGCTAGAAAGTAAAGGAGAAACAAAAGCCACAAACTTGGTCAGCAGTTTTGAAAGCTCAAAGGCAGGTCAACTCAAATTTCCACTCTTAAACGATTCAACGAATGCGTTTAAGCTGCTGCTGGGGCAAACGGCAGATTTGTTTACATACGATATGCCGGAGCTGAAATTCAAGTTGGGATACAGTCAGTTTTACCCCATCATTTATATTTTGGGAGCTCGTTTCAGCTTTGACCTTAGTGCCAACATCGATTTAGCTTTTGGCTTTGATACAGAAGGGCTAAAGCAGTTCGCAGATAGTCGCAAAACTGCTGATATTTTCAACGGATTTTTTGTGAACGATTTCCGCACTAACCCCGACGGAACGACTGAAGAGGTTCCAGAAGTTAGTCTGACTGGAGGGATTGGAGGCTCTGGCGAACTCAATGCAGTATTAGCTAGTGCTGGTGTAGAAGCAAGCGTTCGCACCAAAGTTAACTTCGATCTGGACGATAATCTGCACAATAAAGATGGCAAGGTTCGGGTCAATAAAATTCTGGAGCAAATTAAAGAAGATCCGCTGTGTTTGTTTAAGACTAGCGGTGAAGTTACTGCTGGGTTGTACGCTTACTATAAGTTTTTAGGAGGTCGTGAAGAAATCGGTCTGGCCAAAACTCCGCCACTAATCAGCTTTGATTCCAAGTGCGATGATAAAACAGGTTTGAAGCTGGCGGAAGATGTTGGCGGTGGCCTGTTGCGGCTGAATATGGGGCCAAATGCAAGTGCTAGAACTAGGGGCGATCTCAACGATGGAAATGAGATATTCACCATTTCGCCAGATCCAAATTCAGGCGGGGTTGTTTACATATCAGCATTCGAGACCAGGCAGAAGCACAATGTCAGCAGCAAGATTGTTGGCAACGGCGGTGCTGGCAACGATTTAATTAATATTCAGGCTGGCGTCCAAACTCCGGCAGACCTTTCAGGCGAGGTTGGTGACGATAAGCTGTACTATCGGGGGACTGGCTCGGCAACACTCCACGGCGGTGAGGGGAATGACCAGTTGGTCGGTGGTGCAGGCAGCGATGAGCTTTTTGGTGAGGGCGGCGACGATAATTTGAAAGGTGGCGATAACAGCGATCGCCTCTTTGGAGATGATGGAAGTGATCGCCTTTCTGGGGAAGCAGGTGATGACAAACTTTTGGCTGGTTCTGGCGACGATTACCTTGCCGGAGGAGCCGGAGCCGATACTCTTGATGGTGGAGAGGGTATTGATGCTGTCTCCTATATCTCCTCCGGTGAAGCAGTATCCGTCGATCTGACATCTGGTAAAAGTTCCGGCGGAGACGCAGCCGGTGATGTATTGCACTCCATTGAAAAACTAACTGGCTCAGAACTTGGAGATATTCTGTCAGGTAGCACCCAGAATGACTTCATAGATGGTGGTGGAGGCAACGATGCCATCAACGGCGGAGACGGAAACGACACCCTCACCCCCGGTTTAGGTAACGATACGATCGATGGGGGAACGGGAACCGACCAGTTAGTTGTGGACTATTCCGCTTTACCCACCCGTGCCGTCGCATGGAGAGACATTGACCCAACAGATCCCTCTTCATGGGATGTCTTTGTGGCAAACGCTTATGGTGTAGGAACACCCCTGACAGTTGATATTGGCAACAGCACTACTCACTATGACGTTGCTCTATCAACCGATGGCACGACAGTAGCGTGGACAGATGAAGAGGGACTGTGGGTTAAAAAGGTCGGTAATTCAAATCCACCTTTCAGAATCAATACTGTTACTAATCCGAACTTTAATGGCTCCTCTTTATCAGCCGATGGCAGCAAGGTAGCTTGGACAGAATATAGGGGTCAGGAAGCTGACCTTTTTGTTGCCAACACTGATGGTACTGGCATCACAAAAATTACCACATTTGAACTAGGTGCAGTAGCTACAGGTCACGGTAAAATTTCCCTCTCAGGCGATGGGACGAAAATAGCCTGGAGTGGGCTGGTTAAAGTGGGAGAGTCTGTTTCAGAGGAAGAAATCTTTGTTGCCAATACTGACGGTACAGGAATTAAACAAATTACGGATGATTCTGCCACAGCTACTTTCTTCGCGGAACTTTATGATGCTTTTCCATCCCTTTCAGCAGACGGCTCGAAGATAGCTTGGGAACGTTCTCCCAGAACAGGAAACGCAGTAATCTTTGTTGCCAACACAGATGGCACCGATATAAAGAAACTGTCCGACGATATCGAGGGCGAAAACAAATTCCAAGAATTTGCTCTGCATCCATCTATATCAGCAGATGGTAGCAAAGTGGCTTGGCTTAGCGAGAAGCTTGCTGGCTCACCAGATGTACCCGACACCATGATTCGCGTCGGTAAGACGGATGGCTCTGAAGTCCTCATAGCTTCCGGTAAGGAAAATGCTTCAGGATATCCTTCTCTTGCCGCTGATGGTGCCAAAGTTGCTTTTGTCAAAGATATAGACACTACTGACGAAAAAATAACTTACGGTCTTTTTGTAGGGAATGCTGATGGCACCGACATTCCTACACTCATTGATATTGGCAACCCTTTAGCAGGTGGTAGCACCTGGGATTTTGGCGGTTCCGGTGGCGATCGCCCTTCACTGTCAACCTACGTCAATATTGGCATTCGCTACCCCAATTTCGACCCAATCACAGGTAGTGGAGAAATCCATACATGGGGGCCAAGCCAACTGCATTTCAGCAATATCGAGCAATTCAAGATTATCGGCACTCCCTATGGGGATGAAATCTATGGCGGTGCCTTGGAAGACACGCTGACAGGCGGTGGCGGTGCCGATACCATCAAAGCTGGCTTAGGGAATGATTCTTACCAGTTAGACTCCGAAAAAGCTGCTGGATCTCAAATCCAAGATGCAGGTGGTACAGATATTCTTAACCTTCCAGGTGCAACTATCTCTTTATCAGCTCCGGCTGCTGGTTCCATTGGTATCAAACGAGATGGCACAACGCTGCTGGTAGACCTCAACAAAGATGGGGTTGCTAATGCTGCTAAAGACCTAGCTATTTTAGACTTTTTCGCTGAGTCGGTTTCTGGTGCTGGCTTAATTGAAACTGTGGCGAATCTCTCCGGGAGTGACATCCTCAATTATTTGAGCAGCACGCTAACGCCAACACCGACACCAACGCCAACACCGACACCAACACCCACTCCAACCCCAACGCCAACGCCAACACCAGAGGCAACACCAACACCAACGCCAACACCAGAGGCAACACCAACACCAACGCCAGAGCCAACACCAACACCAACACCAACGCCAGAGCCAACACCAACACCAACACCAACGCCAGAGCCAACACCAACACCAACACCAACACCAACGCCAACACCAACACCAACGCCAGAGCCAACACCGACACCAACACCAACGCCAGAGCCAACACCAACACCAACGCCAACGCCAACACCAACACCAGAGCCAACACCAACACCAACGCCAACGCCAGAGCCAACGCTACTACCAGAGCCAACACCGACAACTACATCCAATCCAGAGCCAACGCTACTACCAGAGCCAACACCGACACCTACATCCAATCCAGAGCCAACGCTACTACCAGAGCCAACACGAACACCACTACCAGATCCCACACCGACACCGACACCACTACCAGAGCCAACGCCACTACCAACGCCAACGTTTGAGGGGATCAGCGGTGACACCCTAATTGGCACTGACAATGACGACTCAATCACAGGTACTCAAAATGATGATGTCTTAATCGGTAAGTTGGGAAATGACACTCTTGTTGGTGGATTGGGTAATGACTTGCTCTATGGCAATCAAGGCAAAGACCTTCTCAACGGCAATCAGGGAAATGATTCTCTTTACGGCGGTAAAGGCAAGGATGTTGTTCGCGGCGGCAAGGATAATGACCTGGTTTTAGGAGATTCAGGAGATGATATCCTCTTCGGAGACATGGGAAATGATACTGTCTATGGCGGTAAAGATAATGATGTTGTCCACGGCGGTAAGGACGATGACCTAGTTTCCGGGGACTTGGGAAATGACACCCTTTTTGGAGACAGGGGAAATGATACTGTTAGCGGTGGCGCTGGTGATGACCTGCTCAATGGCGGTTTAGGCAATGATTCGCTGATAGGTGGTGATGGTCGCGATCGCTTTGTGCTCAACTCTGGTGCAGGAGTGGACACCATTACTGATTTCCAGACTGGTCAAGATTTACTGGGATTAAGCGGCGGTCTAACATTTAACCAGTTGACCATTAGCCAGGGTACTGGTATCCGGGCGCAGGACACCCTGATCCGTATCGCCAGCACTGGTGAGTTGTTAGCGTCTGTCACTGGTTTGTCATCAAGCTCGCTTACCCAAGATATGTTCGCTCTGATTTGATCCCAAATCCGGCTTAAATGGATGGGGAGGGTCGGCACGGGGGCACGACCCCTACAAAATACTGAGAATGAAACAGAAGAGCTCTCGGATGAAAGTTTGTGTGGTAGGGGCAATCCCCCCGTGGTTGCCCCTGTTTCAACCGCCGAATTATCAAGGGGGTGGCTAACTTTTGGACGATCGCGACCAAGAAAAGCTATACATTTAGTCTATATTTTGGGGAACCATCATCAGCACTAATTCACCTATGACATCCACCGCCACGATCGCCACCCCCCTAAGCTGGACACAACTAGAAGCCCTCACAGACTTTCAAGTCGATCGCACAAACGGCCCCACCAACGCCCAAGCCCGCTTGCGCCTATTCGGTAAAAGCGAATCCGATGTGCGAGTCACCCTGTACCGCGATAACCATGCTTGGTGTCCCTACTGCCAAAAAATCTGGCTGTGGTTAGAAGAAAAACAAATTCCCTACCGTATTGACAAAGTTACAATGTTCTGCTATGGGGAAAAGGAAAGCTGGTACAAGCGCAAAGTGCCATCGGGAATGCTACCGGCGATCGAACTAGACGGCCGCATCATCACCGAAAGCGATGATATCTTAATCGCCCTCGAACGAGTCTATGGCCCCTTGGGTTTGGGCATGGAAAACCCGGCAGTAATACCCATGCGGCGGTTAGAGCGACTGCTATTTAGAGCCTGGTGCTCTTGGCTGTGCTACCCAGCAAGTTCAGCCAAAGTAGAACAGCACAACCGCGACCAATTTATCAGCGTCGTCGCCCAGGTAGAAAAGGCTCTAGCTAGCACTCCGGGGCCTTATTTTCTCGATGAATTTGGTACTGCGGATGTCATCTTTACGCCCTACGTCGAACGGATGAATGCCAGTCTTTACTACTACAAAGGCTACTCGATGCGCGAAGAAAACCCGCGCTTTGCTGACTGGTTTGCGGCGATGGAAACCCGCCCTACCTATCGCGGCACTCAGAGCGATTTTCACACCCACGTCCACGATTTACCACCTCAGATGGGCGGGTGTTATGAAAACGGCGAACCTCAGATGCTACTCAATAAAGCCCGCGTGGATAATGGGCCTTGGGCTGGACTGCCGGATGTGATGTATCCAGAACCGGAAACCTCCCGCGCTGAAGCACTTCATCGCGTGATTAAGCACCAGCGCAACATCGTTCGAGTCAATCCTGCTGATGACAATTTATTTGATGAGGCTTTGCGTTGTGCTTTAACTTTGATGATGACTGGCGAAGTTTGTACGCCGCCGGCTGGTTCTGATGCGGCTTTGCGGTATTTGCGCGATCGGGTGAATGTGCCCCGCGATATGTCGATCTACGCGGCCAAGCGATTGAGGGAAGCGTTGGAGGAAACGGCGGCTTTGGTGGGTGATGGCCAAGGTTCTCCGATTCTGCTGAAGCATCGGCGAGATCAAGATCCGGCTAATTTTGTGTATAGCGATCCTAAATGAATTGTTTAATTGTTGTAGGGGCAAACCCCCCGTGGTTGCCCCGATCCGTGGGGGTAGGCACTCTTAGCACTACCCCTACATATTTGTACTGATTTAGGATTGCTATAGGGGGCGTTTGGTGGATTTGCTAAAAGGTTTCTACAAACACGACATTACCAATTTGTAAGGTACGATCGGATTATTTCCTAGACTGTTTCAGAGGCTATGGGTATGGTTTCAGTATCCAACAACCAACCAATTATTATTCGTACAGAGCGCGGACTGACAATTTCAGGTACGCGCATCACTCTCTATGATGTCATGGACTACCTGACGGCTCAGTATCCCCCGAAGTTTATCCGTTCCTTGTTTGAATTAACAGAGGATCAGATTAACGTTGCTTTATCCTACATTGAGGCAAATCGTGCAGAAGTCGAAGCAGAATATCAAATTGTTTTAAGGCAAGCTAAGGAAATTCAGCATTACTGGGAAGAACGCAATCGCGAACATTCAGCCCGCGTTGCAGCGATGCCACCCAAACCCGGCCGAGAGGCTCTTTGGGCAAAACTTCAAGAGCAGAAAGCCAAACACGAACTAGAAGCATGAATTTTCTCATCGATCACAATCTCGGAGGTCATGCAGAGATTTTATTAGGAAATATTGCGAGTCAAGGCTGGTTAAATCTACTCCCAATTCGGGTTGTCACTTTCAAGCAGATGAATTTATCGATCGACAGTAACGATCGAGTTGTTTGGCGACTTGCTCAGGCAAATCAGATGATTTTGCTTACTGCCAACCGCAGCATGAAGGGTGAAGACTCCCTGGAACAGGTGATCCGAGAAGAAAATACAGTGGATTCCCTACCTGTGATTACGATTGGAGATGCCGATCGATTTTTAGCCGATCGAGTCTATCGAAATCGTTGTGTTGACCGTATTCTGGAAATCTTGCTGGATATCGAAACCTGGATGGGCGTTGGTCGTCTTTTTGTTCCGTAGGGTGAGCCAGCATCTGGCTCGTGACTTTCGCTCCTGATCGCCGCTGAAATTAACCCTTAGTAGTGGCGGTATAGCGATCGCTTAGTTTTTGGAGTCTCATATTTTCTTTGATCTCATCATGGGGAATTAAGACATATTTCCAAGGTTTGCCACCGTGCTTTAGCATATAGTCCGAAGCATATTGACACCATTGAACTGCGACATCTTTCTTAGCAAGCACTTGAGGATTGTCAATTTCATTTCGAGCTTTTGGTTCCAGCATATAGATAACTTCTTCTGTTTCAGCCACAAAATCTGGTTGATATTCTGAATATTTTCCCTGCCATTTGTAATAAAGCTGAAATTGTCCTTTTGCGGGTTTAAACCATTTGATTGCATCCCGTTCTAAAATCAGTGCTAGTATTCTTTCTGCTTCCGATTCAAATTTCTGTTCTCGATAGAGGCATTTGGAGAAGCCTGTAAACAGATATTTGGACATATTGCTTTTGTCTCGTGGCGAAGATTGATAATCAAGGCAATTCTTAGCATTTGTAGTGTAGGCGCTATCTTTTAATGCTGTAAAACCTTTACTGATTCTGACCTCATAACCTGTTGTTTCTTCCCAGAAATGTGGCTGCATTTGGCTATGGACAAAATTGGCAATTTCCCTTTGGTAACAGCGTAAAACTTTGTGTGTATCTTCTTCGGATAAGTAGGTCATAAGATGGCTAAGAACTTGACCCGCCAGGTCATAGAGTAAATCAGCGTGTTCGTCATAGCAAATATCATCGAAGTTGACTAAATTTTTGACAATATAGTTTTCTAGCCGTGATTCTTCAAAGTTTTCTTTGATAATTCCCATAAATTCAACTTTATTCGTTGTTAGCGATTGAATATGTAATTCTTCTTGGGAGGGAACGGGATAATTTAAGCCTGTGATATCTAGGGCAAAAGACCTGAAACCCGATCGCACTTGCCCTTTAGGAATAACAAGAATCTTAGGAATATTGATGGTTTGCTGGATAACTAAATTCGTTGTTTTCGCAACGATCGCTTCAATATCTGGAGGTGCTATTATACCTTCAAGTTCCATTTGTGCGGGTTGATATTCTCTAGCTACGGCTTCGCGCACCCTTCCCTGAACTTTTGGGGATGCGAGATGGGCGGTGGTTGGGACTTCTTCGGGGCGGCTTTCAAGCTTTAGGATTTCTTGGTATGTAAGCTGTGCAATCTTTTGTTCTATAGGTGATTGAAATAGGGATTGTTGAATATTTTGGGGTTCGGTTGCAGGTAAATTATCAGGTAAATTAATGGGTTGTTCGGGGTGAAGTCCTAGATTTTGGGCTAGTTGCGATCGCGAAATTACTGTTTGTGTCTTTTGCTGTAAGTCTTCATCTGTGAGGATAATTTGTTTCAGGCGGATTTGGGATTCTGGGCGCTTTGCTTCATCGACAATTTCTTGAAACTTGTCATGGGCGACGATATTTAGGCGATCGACAATTTCGACACCTGTACGCATTCCATAGGGCAAACGCAAGCCCCTTCCAATAGATTGCTCGATCAGGATTTTAGAATTTGCGGCTCTCAGAGGGACAATTGTATAGAGGTTGGTGACATCCCAACCTTCTTTGAGCATATTTACATGGATAACTATTTCAGTAGGTTCATCGGTATGTTCTACTTTGAGCAATCGCTCTACCATTTCATCTTCTTGAGCGCCCGTTTTACTAGAATCAACTTGAATAACTTTATGTTTATAATTTCCTTCGGAAAACTCATCAGATTGAATGAGTTCCATGAGTTTTGAGGCGTGGGTAGTGTCACGGGCAATCACTAACAGAAAGGGTTTAACAATTTGTTTTCCAGTTTGAATAGCATAGGTTTCTAATTCAGCTTTAATATTTTCATGGAGATAGATGCCGTCTTCTAGTTTAAGACGCTCGATCGCGTCTGGTGACATTGCTCTAGGGTTAAAGTCTTTGCGGGTGACGACTGCTGGATCTTTAATAAATCCATCGGTTATGGCACGTCCGAGGGGATAGTCATAGATGACATTTTTGAAAGCTACTGAACCTTTATTGGTTTCGATAAAGGGTGTGGCGGTAAGTTCTAGCCCCATTAATGGTTTTAATTCGTTAATAGCGCGAACTCCTGCTGATGCGCGATATCGGTGCGATTCATCCATTAGAATTACGAGGTCTTTTAATTGAGACAGGTAATCAAAATAGCTTTCGCCAATATATTCGGATAGTCGTTTGATTTTGGGGCTTTTACCGCCGCGTACTTCTGAGTTAATTTTTGAGATATTGAAAATATTAATTTTGCATGAAATTTGTTGATCTAAGATCGTTCGCGCATTCATTTCATAGTTGTCACCTGTGATGATGACTGGTGGAGAGAGCGCAAATTCAGAGATACCCGTAAATACATACTTTGAGGTGTTGGGCGTGAAATCGGTAATTAGTTTGTTATAAATGGTCAGGTTTGGGGCAAGGATAAAGAAGTTTTTAATGTTATATGCTAGGTATAAGTAACTAATAAAAGCGCCCATGAGTCGAGTTTTACCAACACCTGTGGCTAGGGCAAAACATAGGGATGGGAAGTCGCGCTCGAAGTCAGTAAACGTTGGGAATTCTTTTTTGATGGCAACTAAACTTGTTTCTCTATCTATGATGTCTGGGAGGGATAAGAGTTTACAAATGCGATCGAGAATTTCTAAAGATTGGCGCTGGGGATGGCGCAGACTGAGACGATTAGAAATATTATTAACAAGTTGATTTATCATAGGTATCCATGTCAAATAGTGTTAATTGTCCGAACTTTGGGGGTGCTTTTGGCAAGTTTTCAATTTTTAGGCTGTAATCATCATGTCCCCATTCACACCGTGAAAGGATTTGTTTAGGAATTTTTTTAACGGTGAGGTTTGGGAATATGTCGGTTTGACCTCGAAAGGCGGTACATAAAACAAGTAGGGTGCGCTCTTGTCCTACTTCGTCTGCAAGTTTGGATAGTTGTTCGTGACTAAGATTTTGGGTGGTGACATAGATAAAGTCGCTTTCGGTGGAATAGCCATGTTGCCAATAGAAGGTGTCTGATGGTGCGTAGGTGAAACCTTCGATTTTGCAGAGTGCTTCGGCAAGCATCGCGGCGTTATAGTTTTTATTGATTACCCAGTTATCCCATTTGTCTTTTTCTAGTAGGGATGGTGCAAGATGATAGTATCGAAACCCGCCGCCACCTTTCCAGTTAACTGCTTTGCTAATTCCACCTTGATCTTCGCCATCAATTACTTTTTTGAGTCGGGGAATGATATGAGTATGACAATGTTCGCCGAGTTCAATCATGATCCAGCGTCTTCCCATTTTATGGGCGACTGCGCCTGTTGTTCCTGAACCTGCAAACGAATCAAGAACAATATCTTTGGGATTAGTGGCAAGTTGAAGAATACGTTCTAGTAGCTTTTCAGGTTTAGGAGTTGAAAAGGGTTCTTGTGCATTAAGTTGCAACTGCTCTCGTTTAGCATCTTGATTATGACCCACTTCTTCCCATGTCCATATTGTTTGTGGTACTCCTCCTTTGTCAGAAACCGCACTTAATAATCTCTTGAAGCGAGGTACAGAGTTCTTTCCTTCTACTCCCCAATACACTAAGCCCTGTTGTTCATTATCTTCATGTCTCTCACGCGAATATCTCCATACTGCCGTTTTCTTAGGGAGAATAATTTCACCAGTATTTGGATTAGTGATTGGATAGTATAGATTAGGACGCTCATCAATAGATTTGTTACAAGTATAATTGTCTGATTGCCAAGCACCACGAGGATCATTGTCAGGGTTTTTGTATGCTGAGTTTGATTTTTCAGTTCTAGGAAGTCTATTCGGTTTCCAAGACGTTTTAACTTTCGCATAAACTAAAATGTGGTCGTGATCGTTACTGAACCAAAGTGCATCATTCGATGCCGCATACTTCTTCTGCCAGATTACATTCGCAACAAAATTTACGCGCCCAAAAATCTCGTCACACATCACTTTCAAATAATGCGCTTCATTATCATCAATCGTAATCCATAAAGAACCATCATTCGACAATAGATTACGCAAAATCTCTAAACGATCGCGCATTAAACCAAGCCAAATAGAATGTTCAACTCCATCATCATAATGTTCAAAAGCTGAGCCTGTATTATATGGCGGATCGATAAAAACACATTTAACTTTTCCTATAAACTCTGACTCCAAAGCCTTGAGAGCCAATAAATTATCCCCAAAGATTAAGCGATTATCAAAAATATCATTTTCACTCACCTGATGAGCCGCATGATAAGACATCTCTGGATCTTCCAGCAAAATTCGCGGCTCCAGCTTGGGGCGAATATCCTTACCAATCCAGGTTAATTCTAGTCTCTGCTTTTTAGTCATAATTAATCTTTTTCTCAACAGTTAAACTCTAGGAATATTCTGATTTTTAGTCTAATTATTCCTGGGATCTAACTCTTGCATCACCCTACTCGTTAAAGGAACAACATCGGTTAAACTCTTGAAAATTGCTAGATAACCCTTCTGGTCACTAGCAAATTGAGATTCAGCAATATTATAAATCAATTCGGCAAGCTCTAACGCAATTCGTGACAATTCTATTTGATCATCATCAGACAACTCAATCTCTACTTTATTGATCAATGGTTTATGGCGTCTTCCGAGAATATCCAGAATAAAAAATCTACCATGCTTATAAAACATCTTTTGTCAACCTGTTGCAGCATTTTCTGAAGCAGAAAAAATGCTATCTAAATATTGAAATATTCGCACATACCGACAAAGCATAATCCCTGAAATTTCATTACTAAAAAGAGTTGAATAATAACGCTTATAAAGTTGACCAATTTCTCTCTTTGCTGCAACCAATATTTCCGTATTACCACTAAAACAAGCAAGAGCAACTGCCGCCTGTTCAATTGTAATCGCATCCTGATTTCGCTCCGCCGATGGTCGATATTCATAAACAATATTCGATACCATACATTCCTGTCGCAAACGCTCTTGATTGGAATCTAACGCGGCAAAATAAACATCACGCACAGCATTTTGCGTATTTCTTGCCCCAGTAATTTTTTCGCCAATATTGTCAGTCTCCGTCCCCACTTCAATAATTGTAACTAATAACTTTGCATCAGCAGATATTGAACCATTAGCATTATAAACCGAAGCGATCGCTCCTACCGTTTGCGCGCCATTTACGACGGAAAAATCTTTTAAAGTAAATTGAGTTGATTCCTGTGTATGTCCCGATGTCAGACTAATTACCGAACAAGTAATCGTCAGACCATTGTTGAGATAAAATAGTTCAGATGGTTGCTCTTTGACAGTTTCCGCAATCGCTAAGTTAACATCCTCTGCACCTAGGTAATAACGGATATTTTTCTCAAAAAGCGACTTATTATGCTCTTGATATAAAGAGGCAAGTTCTGAAGCCTTAACCAATCCATAAAATGCCCTACGCGGCCGATCTAAACAATGCCACTTTTCCAAGGTCAAGACTACATCAACAGGGGCGATCGCGTGTTTTGCTGTCAACCAACCATGTGTTATGCTAATATTTAAATCTTGCCATTCAAAACGTTGATCGAACTGATTCAGTTCACTTTTTAACTGATTAAGATCCGTAATCACATGAGAACTCAGGCTTTCATCAAGATATATATTACAGCCAACTATTTTTACTCCGTTAGTATTTAAAGCATCTTCAACATCTTGCTGCAACCGCGCAAAGCCATCATTAAATTTCTGAAAACGTTGATGGACTAAATCTCTAATCCCATCACAAAATTTTTTATTATCACCCATATTTGGAGCATTCCCCGCCTTAGCCTGTACCAACAAAAGCAATTTTTTAATCCGATCGAAATAAATGGCATCAATCCCATTATCATTTTCCCCATTGACAATTGAGTTAGCCGCTTGAGCAGGGGTAAGATCGGCAAGATTGGCGATCGCAAATGCAGCCAAAGAACGACTCAATCGATTTTTTTCATGTTGCTCTGGTGTCCAGTTCCTCTGAAGCTGCGCGGTCATTTGAAAATAATCCTGCTTTAGTACCTCAATGATTTGAGTCTTTTTGGCATGGGTATTCGGCTTAGGCATTGAGCGATTATTAATATTTTAATTTTTTCTAGGAGCGGTAAAAAGTTAAGCTTAAAAGCTTAACTTTTTACTCACTAATATCTAAGCAACCTCTACGAACACACCGCTGCGAGCAAACTCCTCTTCTTCAGGACTAAAGACGGGAGCTCGATCCACAAGGTCAGGGTCAAAGTAATATGTCTCTTGTAAGAATTGTCCGGTGACGATCGCCTCCTCCAACTCCTTGATATAATCTTGGGCAACTAAGCAAGCCTCCTTGATGCCTTCCTCATCGCGCTTATCCAACAGCTTTTGCAAAGTTGCTCTCACCCCTGTCAGTCGTGCCGCAGGCTTGAGCATACCGTAGAGGCGGTACATCCGATCGGTGGCAATGCTAATGTGTTTGAGGGCCTTGGCTCGTGCTAGCTCAGAGTCAATGCTAGGCCAATAACGGGTGGTATAGAATGCTTTCTCATCCTTGTGATACCACTCCTCCGATCGCGCAATTGATGAGGAGACAGTATTGTGCAGCTTCCAGAAGAATAAGCGCAGGGAAGCGCCATCTACTACGGTCGATAACTTGGCCTCCATTGATACCTCAAAGTCATTCAGACGCGGGTCACGCCCAAGCACGAGGTACTCTACAGGGTACATTTCCACCTCTTTATTCTGCACGACGTAGGCGTTGAGGTGGTGGCGGCAGTAGGGGCAGGGATACATAGTGGCAAACAGCTTGAAAAAGTCCTTGAAGATTGCCACCAGAGTTTTTTGCTGTTGGGGGGTCTTGGTAGAGACGATTTCAGCCGTAGTGTGGAAGAAACGCCACACCGCAGGGCCAATATAATACGGGAAGCTGACGCGCATTTGTGAATTCTTTATTTCACTGCGATCGATATAAACGTCAATGAACGATACATATTGCGAGAGTTCGCCAGACTCGCGCCCAAACTCCAAGCGTTCGCGCCGTTTCTGTACCCCATTCAGGTAGTTGTGCGTCAAGCGCCATGCCTGTTTGAGCATTAGCTTCTGTTTTGGAGCGCATTTGGGAAAGCTTTCTACAACATCCGCCCCATAGCGCCCAAATTCCCCTGACGCCTTGGTGGCTTCGTACCACTGGTTTAAAGCTGCTTCGTCAGCCACCGTATTCAAGGGGATGTCTGCTGCTGTGCTGACGCTGAAGGCAGCCAGCAGCTTCGGCATAAAGTCTTCATACCAATAGGCGACTGGCATCATCGCACCATCGATTTCCTCTGAGGCATCCGAGAGGATGACGCGGTTCCACTTCTTCAGGTACTCTTTGGGATCTCCCTCAGATTTGACTGGTGGCGGTGCCATTTCCTCACTCAGTTCCATTTTTCTCAATCGGTTGAGTTCGTTGATGGCAAGCACACCCTCGGCGATGTCACGCAAGTTGAGACTTTTCTTCTTGATGGTGATGGCAAACTCGACTCCCGCCGCAAACTTTTCCTTGGCGCTGGCAGACTTACCCCGCGCTTCCAACATGGCTTTTTGTTCTGCCAACATTTCTGGAGTTTTTTCTATAGTCTTCCAGTTTTTGATGCGATCTTGTAGTCTGGCATATTCATCTTCGATCGATTTAACTACTGCATCCAGTAGAGGGTTGCACGCCGACTCTACTACACCCAATCCTTTATAAAGCCCGATCGCACATCTGACAAATTGCACAAAATCAACGATTCTGTAGGGCAAGTTTCTCACGCGCAGGTGAGTCTCGTGGTTGGCCGAGAAACTCTCACGGAAGCTGCGGTAGGCTGCTCCCTGGATCAGACGAAACAAACCAATCTGCATCTGCAAGCGGGAGGTACCGCGCTTGCTCTCAGCTTGTGGGTGTTGCGCGAGTAGTTCTTTTAGGCGCGCTATTTCTGGATTGCTATCGTTGGGTGCTTCTTGTAGATTAGGTTCAATAGTGGCAGAATCTGCCTCATTGATAGCAGTTGCTGTAGTTGCGATCGCAGCCGCTGTACTGTCTGAAATCTCGGTTGTCTGTGTGCTGACAACCGGAACCGGCGAGTCTTGATATCCGGTTGTGAGCTCTGACTCATCGGGTACCAGTTTGCAGAATTCCTTAAAGTCAATTGAGGCATCGCCGTCATGATCTACCTCTTTGATGATCTCATCGAGCTCTTGCTCTGTCAGCCCAAACTGGCTCATCACACCCTGCATCTCGTTTTTAGTGATTTGACCGCTGCCATTCTCATCAAATACACTAAATGCCATTTTGAGACGACTCTGGCGATCGCCTTGGTGGGATACCATCAGGATTTTGAATTCCTCAAAATCGATACTGCCAGACAAGTCTACGTCCACTTCCTTGATCATGTCGCGCAGCTCGGTTTCGTTAGGACTCTGGCCTAGCGATCGCATCACTTGACCCAGTTCTTCTGATGAGATAGCACCGCTCCCGTCCGCATCAAATACTTTAAAAGCTTCCCATAACTTTACCACATCTTCTTCAGTCATAGCTTTTTTTTCAAGCTGCACAGATGTCATCACTAAATCCTCCCTGATTTTTTATTGGCTGTCTATTGATTATGACCAATATACTTTAATTGCTGATGACTTACGCAACGATATTGTCAAATCCAAGGGGATTGCCGATATCTCCTACTTTGGCTTGTGACAGTTGATCTAAGTAGGTCGGTATAAAAAAACCAAGGCAAGTAAAGAAATGTTAACAAGCGGAATTGGAACTGAATTTAAAGCGATTAGTTGTGTAATTTCCTCGTCGCCCTCTCGCTTCAATTCCATCCATTACTGCGTAGGCAATATCTAGTTCATCTTCAAACATTTGTCCGACCAGTTCATGATTTTTAAGTTGTTGCCATTCCAGTTCAATCTTGTTCATTTCCGAACAGTATTTAGGTAAAAAGAAAATATACAACCCCTGGCTTTCCCACTGAGACCATTTTTGTTGGACATCCAGAGATTTGTGTATGGGACCATTATCTTGAATTATCACTCTGATCCGTCCAGTTAATTTCATTTCCAGCTCAGCTTGTTGTGCTTCATTTTCCATCATAGTGATATATGATTTGCTGCTAAAACTCCCGACAGCCAACCCATACGCGAAATTAACACACGGTTGTAGCAAGCCTAAAATACTAAGTCTTCGCCCCCTTCGTTTCGTTTGCTCTAACCGTTTTTGCGCTCCAATTGGGTAATATGTATATCCAGTGGGACTCCATTAGTGACAAGTTAAGGTGAGGGGTAAATTGTCAAGGGGGTATTTACATTGGTTAAAAAATAGATGAAACTCAGAATAGGCAAGTAGTTGAGCAATTA
>NZ_JAUBOZ010000212.1:0-4324 GCF_036700475.1 Microcoleus sp. T2B6
TGAGGTGTGGGGTAGTTTTCTTTGAGAAGTTTGAGGATAATCGGCCCTTTATCTGCTTCCCGAATCGCCCGGTAAACTAGAGAGTTGACACTTTCGTAAAGCAGCGTCTGGACGGCAACGCCTGGAATCGAGAGCATATTGATTTTTTTGCTAAAAATTAACGCTAAGTCAAAAGGCACCAGTTTTGTGTATAGAATAGCACGTTAGAAAGGTAATTTATTTTTGTAACAAATGTTTAGTTTTTCATGTAGCGATCGAGCTTTGGACTTTTATCATTAATCTACATTGTGTAGCCTGTCTTTAATTTTTGTGCGATTTCTTAAAGTAGACTGACAGCGTTCCCAATAAATTTTAGCGACGGCATCCCCCGGATTCTGACGCCAACACTCCGAAAACAGCCGCGCCACCTCAGCTAACTTCCCTTCCAAGTAATTTGCCCTCGCTTCTGCAAACAATTCCAGGGTAGCTAACTTGCCCGCTTTGATTTCTGGCGGGTCAGCATCAAACACCTCATAAAGGTCACATAACTCCCATGCCATCAATCATAGCTGACTGAATAATTGTATAAGCCTCTACCCAAGCTTTTTCAGTTTCAGGTGTCCACTCTAAACCCATCTGCGCCTTCAGGGATTGAATGAGTGCATTGGCAACAACAGGAAAATGTTCTACTGAAACGCCATATTTGGCATGAGTTGCACCTAATCCTTTAGCAAAAACATTAATTAACTTAGGTTTCCGTAAATTTTCAATAATGATTTCTAAGCTTTGCCAAAGCTTTTCTTTTTGCTGTGCCATTCTTGTATTCATAAAAAGAGCTTTAATCTGAGAAGACTCATTAAAAAGTATTTCATAAAAGTTACTTACAAATTCATCAGAGTGAGGTTTTATTAATGCTAAACTTCTCTCTAAGAGTTCGATGTTTAAACTGATAGTTTTTTGTTCACACCAGTCCCAATAAATTTGAGCAACTTGATCCGAAGGGCAGAGTTCTAAACATTGAGCAAATAATGCTGTGGCTTCGATAAATTTCTGTTGTCGATATAAGCTCACAGCTTGATTAAATAAATCTTTGGTTGCTAATTTGCCTCGCTTTGTTTCAGGAATATCTGCCTCAAAAACTTCATAAATTGTAGATAAGTCTACTTTTCCCTTCACACTAATTTGAGCGATCATGCGAATAGCATAGTTGCTAGGATTAGCTAACTTATTAAAAGTCTGCTGTGTAATCAGTAAAGCAACACCATAATTTTTTGTTAATCCTTCCACACGAGCAGCTAAATTCACCGCATCACTAATTACCGTCGTATCCATGCGATTTGGTCCGCCCACCGTGCCTAACATTAAATTCCCAGTATTAATGCCAATGCCAATCTTAATCGGGGCATAGCCAGAATTAACCCGCTCTTGATTGTATACTTGAAGTTGATGCAGCATGGCAATACTGGCATTTACTGCATTATCAGCATTACCGCTAAATAGGGCCATAATCGCATCACCAATATATTTATCAATAAAGCCATGATTCTCAATAATCGCTGATTCCATCCGAGATAAATAAGCATTAATGAACTGAAAATTATCCTCCGGAGTCATACTTTCCGAAAGCGTAGTGAAGTCGCGAATGTCGGAAAATAGCACCGACATTTCTAACTGCACTTGGTCGCCCAATTCGACATCGACAATGCTTGGTCTCTCTAAAAAATGGAGGAACTGATTGGGGACGAAGCGCTCGTAAGCTTTGTTGAGTTTAAAAAGTTCATTGGTGAACCTGATCTGCTCTGTTTCGGCTTTTTTGCGCTCCGTTATATCTTGAAATGCTGCTAGTCCGTAGGCAATATTGCTCTGATTATCATAGATAGGCGTTCCCCAAACTTCGATGGGTACAACCTTGTCAGTCTGGTAGATTTCTATATCATTAACAGTGGAACTTTCACCATTTAATGCCCGCACTCCAGGCATTTTTTCAGCAGGATACGGATTAGAAGTGTCCGCAGCATAAACTTGATAAACCTCTGCCAATTGTTCGCGTGTGGCATCAGGCGCAACTCCTTTTCCCAGAAGCTGCTGCCCCTTCTGATTAACGTAGTAAGGTGTACCACTGGGTTTGAGTACAACTATCCCTACTGGCATAGCTTCTAGGAATTGAGTCAGCCTGGTTTCATTTTCGCGTACTTCTGTATAGAGTTTAGAATTTTGAATCGATATAGCCGCTTGTCCAGATAACACTTTTAATAGTTCCACTCTTTCTGGGGTAAAAGCTCCGGCTGTCAGATTGTTTTCTAGGTAAACAATACTGACGATTTGAGCTTGGTTAATCAGCGGCACGCATAAAATTGATTTGGGCTGATTTTTGTGGATGTAATGGTCGTTGGTAAATTGTCCCTCTCGGACAGCATCATCTAGTACCACGCTTTCTTGAGTGCGGGCCACATAATTGACAATTGCGGAGGAAAGTTCTTGACAATCTTCAACGGGGATTGACTGCAACACGGTGACTTGTTGGGAATTTATTGCCCCTTCAGCTTCAATTAACAGCTTTTCCTGGGTTAATAAAATTAGATATCCTCTTTGCGCCCCTGCACTTTCGATCAAAATTTTCATCAAGCTAGACAGTAGCTTATCTAGCATAATTTCTCCAGAAATTGCCTGAGAAGCTTTCATTACTGTGCTGACATCTAAGTTTTTAACCAAACCCGTGGTCGTTACAGTTCCGGTAGTTTTAGTGTTTTTTCTTCCGGCTTGAATAGGTTTTAATAAGTGGGGGTATCGCGTTTCTAAATCTTTTACCTTAGCAGTGGCTCCCCATTGGATATAACAATAATACGCCTCAATCATGTAGAGTTGGGCAAATTTTTCTTTATTCCATTCTAGATAAAACTTGGCTGCTAGTTCGTTGGCTATTGCTTCTTCATTGAGGAATAGATTTTGTTTAGCTCCAGCAATGGCGCGATCGTACATTTCAATCGCCTCAACTTTATTACCCAAAACGCGATGTTTTTCGGCCTCAACCAAATACCATTTATGCAAATGATTCATCGGAGCATTTTGCGCCCACTGTTGCAGAGTCGTTTGATGGGCTTGGGCCTGAGTAAGAATTTCAGCTTGCTCGGTTCCTGGCTGTGTGGGGAAGAGTGCCAAGTGCGTCAAAGCTGCATAAAAATGGAAAGCGGGAACAAAAACCGATCCCGATACTGCCATTAAATACTGTTGACCTTGGGCAATGTAGTTTAGGGCAGCCGTATAATTGCCATAGCAGTAAGCAAGCAGCAGTTTGTAGATGTAGACAGCAGCGATCGCTGTCAGGTCATTGTTCTGATGGTGCTTAGAAATCATCACGGTTTCATCGTAGGCAGTTCCGATTAAGCAATCCGACAGAATACAGGCTTCCCTCAAATTCTTCACCGTCTGCTGCGTCATATTCAACAAACCCTGGGCAGAATATTGCTTTACCTGCGCCATGACAGCGCTGTAACCTGCTATTTCTGATGCCCAACTGTCTAGTTCTACCCCACCGAAGAAATGGACATAAAAGTAACCACTTATGTTGTAGCCAGCATTTAGAAAATCACCAGTTTCCATGCCCGCCGTATAGCCATCTTTCAGCGTCGGTATCGTTGCTAAGAGAGCTTCTTGGCGATGCTGAATAAAACCCCCAAACACAATTATAATTTGAGACTTGAATTCCCGCATATTGAACCGATCCAGCAATGAGAATGCCAATTTACCAAAGTCATAGCCCGTTTCGACATCTCCAAAAAAAGCACACAAAACCAGTCCGTGAATCGCATACCCCACGCTTGATGCGGGTGCATTCCCAAAGGAGAGCGATAAACTCACCATCCTGGAGCTAAGTAGGGGCAGCAAACCCGGCATTCCCTGGAAAATGGTTGCAAACAATATTCCTAACAATTGCATAGCTGCCTGAGTCTGGGAATCGGTCATCACAGGCAAGTCAACCAGTTCTTCAATCTGTCTACCCTGGAGTTGGTTGGCAAGGTTTTGTAACGCTTTGCCAATCAACGCTTCATCAGGTTCGGTGGGTAGATCAATCCCCAATTGCAAGAGTGCATTTCTGCCTACTGCGATCGTCTCCAACATCTTGCCCTGGGCTGTCAGGGCGGCAATTTGAATTTCGTAAATTTTAACTTTGTCTAAAATCGTCTGAGCATTCTGCAATACCTCTGCTGCCATCTGTTCCATGCCCTCAAAGTCAGCATTCAAATACGCAGCTTCGGTAGCAGCAATATACAGGGTAAGAGCATCTCAATCAGCCTTGACAAAAGGATTTGAGAAGAAGCATCATGTATTCATCATTCATTGCAGC